>CATJUP010000063.1 GCA_949743655.1 uncultured Eubacteriales bacterium | reverse complement strand
TAATTTAACGTTAAAGTTCTTTCGCTTCCTTTCTTTCAAGAAAGGAAGGAAGAAAAATAAAAAATAGCTTTTCTTTTATAGATTTTTGTATCATAATATAATATAATTATTTTTTATGAGGGAGGATATTATTTATGAATAAAAAAATGAAAACAATATTAAAAACAACTGGTTTTACAGCGTCTGTTTTGGGTGCTATTGGGGCTTTTAATAAAATTTATTACTTACTATCTAAAAAAGGTAACGATAATCGTTGTGGTGAGTATTATAATTCTCAATACGGTAAAATTTACTACAAAGTAAAAGGAAATGGAAAACCTTTGCTTGTTTTGCATAGTATGTATCCTTCTTTTTGTATGAGTGAATGGGACGAGTCTATAAATGAGCTTTCGGCTAAGTACAAAGTATATTCAATAGATATGCTTGGTTATGGAATGAGCGATAAACCAAAAATGACTTATACCACTTTTATATATGCCTCTGTAATAAAAGATTTTATAGAAAATGTAATACAAAAACCAACTGGATTATTATCGGCTAATAATTCTGGATCAGTGGCTATAACAGCGGCAAAAGTTTACAGCGATAAAATATCAAAATTAATGCTTGTTTCTCCAAATGGAATAAATGACAAAATGGCTTCAAACAATGATAAATTTAAAAGATTTATTATTGAGCTGCCTTTATTTGGAACAGCTTACTATAATATAAAAACATCAAAAAGCGCCATATCCAAATTTATAAAAAAATATGGTTTTTTCTTTAAAGAAAATAATAGAAACGATATTATAAACAAATTTTTCTCAAGCGCCCATTCAGAAGGGGGCAATGCACGCTATGCTTTAGCATCTTTTGAAACAAATTATATGAATATGGATATAAACCCTTATATATCCGATATAAAAATACCAATATGTGTTGCTTGGGGAGAAGAAAACAAATTAAACCCAATATCAAACATGGATAAATTTAGGGAACTTCTTCCATTAGGAAGATATTATATATTTGAGAAAACAAAATTATTTCCTCATATAGAAAACAGTATTGAGTTTTCAAATGCCGCCGAGGACTTTTTTAGATAAAAGGGGGGAGTACAAAATGGAAAACAACGAACAAATTTTAATGGAAAAGACAATAAAAGATGTAATAGACAAAATATCAAATTCAAGCCCATATGAAAGAATAGAAAAAATGATGAAACCACGTTTTAAAAGTTGTAATTTTGAACAGAAGTCTCTTACAGTTGAGTATGACATAGCTTCTTGGGAGCTTAATCCTCAGGGTGTAGCCCATGGAGGAATAATAACAACCATTTTTGATAATTCTTTTGGGGTGCTTACACATTATTTTGCTGACAAGGCATTTGTAACAACAGTTGAGTTAGGCGTTCATTTTCACAAACCTATATTTGAAAACGATAAAATTGAGGTTACAGCCAAAGCCACACATATTGGAAGAACATTAGCGGGATATACTGGCGAAATTAGAGTTTTAAACAGAAATATGGAATTATCAGCTACGGCAAGTTCTACATTTATGATACTTAAAGAAAAGAAAACAAATATATTTTAAACAATGTTTCACGTGAAACATTTATATATTTTTTTGAAAAAAGAGGGATTTTTTTTATGTCTAAAAGGGCAAAAGGGAATACAGCGCTTTTTATAGCCGCATTTATTTGGGGTACAGCTTTTGTAGCCCAACGGCAAGGAATGGATTATATAGGTCCTTTTACATTTAACGCCGCAAGAAATTATGTGGCGTTTATTGTAATTATTTTATTTATAATTTTAAGACCTAAAAAAGAAGAAATAACAGAAATAAAATTTAAAAACAAAACTAAAAATTTATTAAAAGCAGGTATAATGTGTGGCTTTTTACTATTTTTAGCAAGTTCATTTCAACAAATAGGCATAAAATATACATCTGTTGGAAAAGCTGGTTTTATAACTACTCTTTATGTTATTATAATACCTGTAATAAGTATTTTTTTAGGTAAAAAGCCAAATTTAAAAATGTGGTTCTCACTTTTTGGGGCTATATTGGGATTATATCTTTTGTGCATGTCAAATGGTTTTGAGAATATATCCAAAGGTGATTTTTACATATTAGTATGTGCGTTTTGTAACGCGTTTCATATACTTACTATAGACCATTTTTCAGAAAACACAGACGGAGTAGAGTTAAGCTGTATACAATTTTTAGTGTGCGCAGTATTATCATCTTTTTTAGCTATTTCTTATGAAATGCCTAATATAATTGATATATTAAAAAGTATTATGCCAATATTATATACCGCAGTGCTTTCAAGTGGTGTTGCATACACACTTCAAATAATAGGTCAAAAATATACCGAGCCTATAATAGCCTCACTTATAATGAGTCTTGAATCTGTTTTTTCAGTATTAGCCGGCTGGCTTGTATTGGGTGAGGTATTAACAATAAAAGAGTCTTTTGGATGTATAATTGTTTTTGCCGCGGTTATATTAGCCCAATTACCAGAAAAAGCCAACAAAAGATATTGATGGAATTATCCTTCAATATCTTTATTTATTTTTTTGTATATAATTAATCTTTAGGTATTGATATTATTATTTTAGTTTCATTATCAGAACTTTCAACTTCATATTCAGCTCCTATACCCGAGCGGTTCATTAACTCAACAGAACGTTTTACTGTATTAGTTAAAAGTCTCATGTCAGTAAAATTTCTTTTTTCTTTTTGTTCCGAAAATAGTGCGTCTTCAGCTTTAAGTTTTTCAATTTCACTTTCAACAATTTCTGTTGTCTTTTGAATATTAAGATTATTTTCGTATATTCTTATTAAAATAGATTTTCTTATTGAGTTATCAGGTATTTTTAAAACAATTTCTGCGTGTTCTTGTTCTATTCCTCTTTCAGCTATTATTGCTCTACATTCACTTGTAAAATTCATAAAACGCAGTTTTCTATTAACATCATTTATTCTCAACCCAAAAAGAGAGGATATTTCTTCCTCCGAAAAACCATAGTCAGTTTTAAGATTAAAATAACCTTCTGCCTCTTCTATAAAATTTAAACATTGTCTCTGTGTATTTTCAACTATTGATAAAACGGCACTTCGGCTATCACTTACAGATAATACTATAGCTGGTATTTTATCAAGTCCTGCTGCTTTAGCCGCCATAAGTCTTCTTTCACCAGATATAAGCTCATAAAATTTATTGTTTATGTATCTTACAAGTATAGGCTGACATACACCAAATTTTTTTATAGATATTGTAAGTTCATCTAAATTATCTCTTTTAAAAAACCTTCTTACTTGGTTTGGATTAGGTTTAATATCGTTTATTGGTATATTGTATATTTTTTCATTATTTTCAATATCAACATCTTTAACGACATCTTTTTTATTATAAAACTCAGAAATTTTCATAATATTTATCAATTAAAAGCACCTCCGTCAAAATTTGCCTAATAATATTATATAATTTTAAATAATTGATTGTAAAACCAATTCATGTACAAATTTATTGCATAATATGACATTAATAAGCAGTATTATGTAATATTATGTTGTATTTATTCGATTAAAGTAAATATATATATTTTTTTTATCACTTTTTAATCGTGTCGTTTTATGTAGAAAAAAAAATTCAAATATATGTTGTATTTATGTTGAATTTTAAAGTATTAATTGATATAATGAATTTATAACACAATTTATGAATGTAACTTTTTATAAAATTTTTATGGGTGAATGCAATGGAGTTTAGAGAACGATTAAAATTTTTAAGAGAAAACTATTTAGTAAAAGGAAAAAAACTTACACAAACTCAACTTGCCAGTATACTGGGTTATGGCTATACAGCCATATCAAATTACGAGTCGGGAAGAAACGAGCCTTCCATAAGAGATTTGAAAAAAATCGCTGATTTTTTTAATGTAAGCCTCGATTACCTTCTTTGTAATACTGATGACCCTACAAGAGCAGGTGAGAAAAACGAGCTTTACGAAAAATTATGTCTTTATTCAAAAGCTCAACAGTCGTATATTTTAAAAATAATAGACGATATTGAAAACTACAGAAAATCTATATAATAGGGGAGGTGTATTTTTTAATTTAATACATATTTTAAATAAATATTGTATTGTTTGTTGAACAAAAATATATCAAAATCATTTTAAATTTAAAGGCATTTAATTTGCTTTATTAATTGTGCCTTCACTAACATAAAATACTTCAGCGCTTTCGGTATAATATTTTATATAATCTTCTATTCCGGTGCATGTTATTATTGTTTGAATTTCATTTATACAATTCATGAGAGCGTTTTGTCGTTTTTTGTCCAATTCAGACATAACATCATCTAAAAGAAGTACAGGTTTTACACCTGTATTTTCTTTTATTACATCTATTTCGGCAAGTTTAGCGCAAAGCGCCGCTGTACGCTGCTGACCTTGAGAACCATAAATTTTTACATCCTTATTATTTATATAAAAAATTATATCGTCTCTATGAGGACCAAAAGATGTATTTCCAAAAATAATATCTTTTTCTATATTAGAGTTAATTTTATAATAAAAATCATTTTCATCAACACTTGGACAATAAACAATAGAAAGCTCTTCGGCATCAGACGTAATTTGCTTTTGCCAAAAAGCCGCTTTATTACTCAAACTATTTACAAACTCTTTTCTAAATTTTATTAAATTTATTCCATAATCAACAAGCTGTTTGTTCCAAACAAATATAGTATCTTTTAAATTAGTATTTTTTTGAATATTTTTTAAAAGTTCGTTTCTCTGTTTTAAAACTTTCATATATTGCTGAAGGTTATAACAATAAACTTTGCTTATTTGGCAAAGCTCAATGTCTATAAAACGCCTTCTTTGATAAGGCGCATCTTTTATAAGCCTAAAATCTTCTGGAGAAAACATTACTGTATAAAGTGTACCAAAAAGCTCACTGCTTTTTTTAATAGGAATGTTGTTTATAGCTATTCCTTTTTTTGCTTTGCGCTTTATATGTACATCTATACTTTTTGATGTATTATCATTTATTAAAACTCGCACGTGAGACTCATCTTTATTAAAATTTATAATTTCAAAATCATTTTTTGTTCTATGACTGCGTCCTGTTGAACAAATGCAAATAGCTTCTAAAAAGTTAGTTTTTCCATTAGCATTTGGACCATAAAAAATATTTATTCCATTTTTTAAATTTACATCAGCAGACATTATATTTCTAAAATCTAAAAGTGATACATAATTTATGTACATTTTATAACTTTTTTTCCTCCACTTTTATCTCACCAATATCTTTTATTGACACAATATCACCTAAATAAACTTTTT
>CATJUP010000062.1 GCA_949743655.1 uncultured Eubacteriales bacterium | reverse complement strand
TGTATTTTAGTCAAAATACAAATTATTTTGTATAAGTTTAAATAATATAGGGTTTTAACAGTTTTATGTATTATTTATTAAATTTTAGAAAGAATATTTTTAAAGAGGTGATTTTTTATGAATGAAATCCATACTTTTCAAACAAGTGAGGGTATAAATCTGCATTGTATAAAAGATAACAAATTTACACACAGCACGCTTACATTTTTTATAAGAATGGAGCTTACAAAACAGAACGCTACAAAAGCCGCTCTTTTGTCGTTTATAATAAAAAGGGGTTGTAAAGAATACCCAAGTGTTTCTGTATTAAACCGAAAGCTGCAAGAACTTTACGGATGTGAGCTTGATGTTTTTACTTTTAAGAAAAATTGCCAGCTTGTGTTGTGTCTTGATATAAAATTTATAAATAATACCGAAATTCTGCCTAAAGTCTTTTCTATAGCCGGAAATTTACTGCTGACACCAAAAATATTTTTAAATAGATTTACAGAGGTTGAATTTTCTAATGGATTGTTCGCGCTATCAAAAAAAATAAGCTCTTTATATAACGATAAAAATCAATATGCTACTTTTAGGCTTTTTGAAGAAATGGCCAACAATGCTATACCAGACAATACATCGCGTGCGTTTGGAGTATCGGCTGACGGAGATTTAAAAGAGCTTTCACTTGTAACGCCTTCATCGCTTTATGAATTTTACTCGTCTGTAATATCGTCAGCTCCTATAGATGTTTATTTTGTAGGAAATAAAAACGCAGACGATATAAGAATGTATTTTGAGAAAATACCGTTTTTTGATATGGCAAGAAAAAAAATCTACCCTTGTAACCGTCTTAAATGTATTAACAGCTCTAAAAAGCATGTTGTGGATTATAAGGGACTTAATCAAACAATATTGGCTATTGGCTATACATTTAGTGATGGAAGTATGTATGCAGCCGAAGTTTTTAATGAGCTATTGTCAGGAGGAGGAAACAGTGTTCTTTTTAACGACATACGACAGCAAAATGGCTTGTGTTATAGTATATCCTCAAATGTTTTTCCGCAATCAGGAGTAATATCTGTACAAGCGGGCATTGATGAAAAAAATATGGATAAAACAATAACGCTTATAAACCAATGTATAAAAAAATTAGAAAATTGCGATGAAAACGATATTAAAGAAGCAAAAGAGAGAGTTATATCAAAATACAATATAATACCAGATATACCAAGCGATATAATTGGATTTTGCTTCTCATGCAGATTAAACAGTGTTTTGCCAAATATTAATGAATACACAGATAAAATAGGAGCGGTGTCAAAAGGCGAAATATCAGCTTTGGTTAATTCTATTAACGAGCAAATTATATACTCAATAAATTAAAAAGGAGCGTATTATGGAGGTTATAAAAGAAACAGGGCTTATAAGTGACAGCATTATATATACTTATACTCTTTCGTCTAAAGTTAAATGCTATGTAATACCAAAACAGGGTTTTAAAACAAAGCAGGCTATGGCTGTAATAAAATTTGGCTCAGCAGACAACAGCTTTATTGATGACGATACAGAGGTTATATTGCCAGCAGGCACAGCACATTTTATAGAACACAAGCTTTTTGATAAAAAGGATAAAAGTGCTTTTAACGAATTATCAAAAAATAATGCTTATGTAAATGCTTTTACGGATTATAACAAAACAGCATATTATTTTTCGTGTTCTGATAATTTTTATGAAAATTTGCGCATATTAGTAGAAATGGTAAGCGAGCCATATTTTTCTCAAACTGGCATTGAAAACGAAAAAAGTATAATTAAAAGCGAAATTAATATGTATAAAGACATACCAGAGAGGAGAGTTCTCTCAAATCTTACCAAAATAATGTACCCAGAAAGCCCTTTAGGCTGTGAAATAGCCGGAAGTGAAAAAAGTGTGGAAAAAATTACACCAGAACTGCTGTATAAGTGTTATAATGCTTTTTATACACCAGAAAATATATCAATAATATGCTGTGGCGATATAGAACCAGAAAGAGCAGCTCTTGTAGTAAACGATATAAATTTTAATGCAACAGGCGCTAAAACAAATATAGCAAAAAACAAAACTAAAAAAGCAAATGATTATATATTAAAAAATATTGGTATAACAGAACCTATGTTTAATATTGGCTTTAAGTATAATAATTTTAATATATCGCCCGAAAATAATTACGCTGTTAAAATGATATTTGACATAATAGCGGGTGAGGGCTCAAAACTTTATGAAAGGCTGTTAAACAAGCAGATTTTAACTGAAAACTTAGGTTTTAGTATTATAACATCAGAACAGGGCGTGTTTTCTGTAATAAGTGGAAAAAGCCAAAAATCGGCTTATACAGCAAATAGTTTTATAAAAACGGCGGCTAATTTATGTAATACAGGTATTAACGATAAAACGCTTAAAAGAATAAAAAATATGTACTTTGGAAGGATTATAAAAGGTTTTAACAGTATAGACTCTATATGTATGGCTCAGGCAGAGCTTGCTGTATATGGCTTTAGTTTATACAATTCTGAAAAAGCTGTTTATGACATGACAAGCGAAAAAATTAATTTAATTGCCAAAAAAGCGTTTAAACGCGAGAACGCATATCTGTCAATAGTTAAATAGGTTAAAAGTAAAGAATGGAGGTTTATAATGCCTGAAATATGGTTTCCTAATTTGGGTATAAAAATACAGCATTTAAGCAGAACGGCTTTTAGCATAGGTGATTTTAATGTATATTGGTATGGCTTAATAATAGGCTTTGCTATTATGGCGGCGGTAAGTGTTGTTATACATGAGGCTGAAATTTCCGGTCAAAAACCGGAAGATTACATAGATTTAGCGCCATTTGCTATAGTACTTTCGGTAATAGGGGCAAGGCTTTATTATGTCATATTTTCTTGGGATATGTATAAAGACAATATTATAAAAATATTCGCTTTTAGAGAGGGCGGGCTTGCAATTTACGGCGCGGTTTTAACAGGAATTTTGTGCGGTATTATATTCGCAAAAAAAAGAAAATTGGATTTTTTTGAAATGACAGACACAGTGCTTATGGGTGTTTTATTGGGGCAAATAATAGGGCGCTGGGGAAACTTTGTAAACCGTGAGGCTTTTGGCGGCTACACAGACGGGCTTTTTGCTATGAGAATATTAAAACAGCAGGCGAGCTATATACCACAGAGTGCTCTTGATAACATAATTAATATAAGCGGTGTCGAATATATTCAAGTACAGCCAACATTTTTGTATGAGTCTTTTTTAAATTTATGTTTGCTTATATTTATTTTAATAATAAAAAGGCATAAAAAGTTTAATGGTCAAATAGGTATGCTCTATGTTATAGGCTATGGGTTTATACGTATTTTTGTTGAGAGTTTTAGAACAGACCAGCTTAAAATAGCCTCAACAGGTATAGCGGTATCTCAAGTAGTATCTGCCGCATTTATTATTTTGGGGATTATAATATATATTAAACTTAAAAATAAAAAACAAAGGATGGATAGTATTGAAAATTGAAAATGAATTTCTTTTAAAAAATTCATGGCATGACATTGACGGTAATGTTCTTGTGTTTTCGGATACGGGAATAAATGAGCTAGGCATACATATTAAAAAAAGCGGAAATCTGCTTTTGTGTGTAGATTCAAGGCAATGCTGCAATGGTATGTTTGAGGAAACAAACGGAACACTTAAGGATATAACTAATATTCTTAATTCTTATGGATATACGTTGCTTGCTGAGGAGTTTAGAAAAAGTTATTTTAAATCCGATTTTTTGGAAAAAGACGATATAAAAAACTTTGCTTCAAACACAAGCGTATCTTACATTTTTAACGATATATAAATTTTAAATATATTGCTCAGATAAATTTTATAAACTGTCAAAAGAATTTATTTTTATTTAATTTATGTGTATTAAAAACAGCCATTAAAAATGGCTGTTTTTAGTATTTTTATTTATTTAATTTGTCAATTAGCTCTTTTATTGCCTCCGCCGCCTCGTCTGGAAGTGTATCATAGCCGTCTTTTTCTGTTTTGCGGCTGTTAATAAAGTTATATCTGTCATTAAGCCTATTTTTTAAGAGCTCCACATATTTTGCATCGTCTAAATCAGGTACAAAACCGTCAATTTCCATTATTTCAATATTGTCAAAATTACCCCATTTTTTGAATTTGGCTTTTCCGTCAACAATAGCCTCAACACAGCCAAGAGTAACCTCTTTAGGTATTTTTTTGTCATCTAAAGAGCCTGTGTTAAGTATATAACAGTCAACATTGCGGTGTTCAAAAAGGTATTTGAATTTTTCATAATCGTCACTTAAAGGATATGTTCTAAAAGGATTTGCGTATGGCTCAAAAACAAGAGCGTGTGGGTCAACGCCCTCGGCAAGTCTTTCGGCGTTTGTTCTTTTTGTGGCTAAAGCTGCACCCATTACAGAAGAAAGAACAGAACCTTTTAATTTAATTATAGGTGGTATAGAGGGGTCTTTCATAAGATAAAATATAGCGTTTATAGGCTCCTCTATTTTGTCAACCCTGTCAGGAGACCACAATTTGCTCTTTATGGCTCTTCCGTTTCCATTTCTTAAATCTTCGGTAACAAGCACAATGCGACCTTCCTCGTCAAGTGTAGCACCCGCGTTTTGTACTGACAATAAGTATTTGTTGTCAGGGCTGTCCATAGGGTAATCTTGTGTTTTATCAAAGTACGAAGGCTCAAGCGCTACAGATGAGCCGTCTTTTGTTGATATTATAAATGCGTCATCATGAAGAACGGTTATATTATATTTTCCGTCATGTCTTGCATGTGTTATTGTTGATTTTCCCGAACCAGAAAGACCAAATATTCCGGCTACAAAGCTCTTGCCGTTTTCGAGATTATATTTTTTTTGACCTCCATGACAAGATACAAAACCATTGCGGTTAGCTATTCCCCATGCCAATGTAAGTGTGCCTTTTTTTAACTCTCCAAAATATTTCATACCAAGTATAGCGGCGCAGTTGTGTTTTGGGTCAAAAAAAGCAAGACCAAGAGGGTAGTCAGGGTGTGACCAGTCGGGGTCGGCAAAAATATAAATATCTCCTTCATTATTCATTTGATTTGACATACGATACATTTTGGTGTACTCGTTTGTTATATACTGAAAATTCAAAAGCCAGTTATACATAAGCATCTCATGTGTTTGAGGTATAAGTAAATTGGCTTTTACCATAAAATCTTTGTCAAGACCTATGTAAGCTCTTACATGATAAAGTTTTTTGCTCCTTGTGGCATATATAGCGTCTCTTACTACCGAACAAAGCCCATTAACCTCAACATTAGGCTCTCCAGCTATTTTTCTTGCGGCGGCTGTTCTTCCTGTTACAGAACCATCATTAAAAAGCAGCACTTTAGCACCTTGGTCAAGACCAACTTCCTCTGGTCTTTCTACAGGTATATCAGTTACTATTGTTCCAGGAGAATGTTTAGCTATTTTATAGCACTCAACTAAAGACTCTATTTTTTCTACATTGTTTCCATAAAAAGCTGTTTCTATAGTGCTTCTTGCCATAGAAAACACAGGGCTTGAGGCTTTAATCTCACTCCACTTAAATTTTGACTTTGTAGCCATTCAAATTCCTCCTAAATTAATCATATTATCAATTTATATTTTTAAGGAGTTCCTCGAGTATTACACTTGAATTTTTGACCGCTGTGCCTTTAAACTCCTCGTAGCTTATACCGGCTTCACCATCGGCGTTATCCGATATTGAGCGTATTATGACAAACGGTATGCGGTTTAAATAACATACATGGGCTATTGCCGCGCCTTCCATTTCGGCGCAGTATGCTTTAAATGTGTTCCATATAAAGTTTTTTTGTTCCTGAGAGCTTATAAATTTGTCTCCGCTGGCTATTCTTCCTTTAAAAATATTATGTGTTTGTATACCTTCCCCGGCTTTAACGACTAATTGTATAAGCTCCTCATCAGCTTTAAAAAAACTTTCTTCCATTCTTGGTATAGTTCCAACAGGGTCTCCCAAAGCTGATACGTCAATGTCATGCTGAACAGTATCGGTTGATACTACAACATCTCCTATTTTAAGCTCATTAAATACAGCACCTGCAACGCCTACATTTATAACACAGTCAACCGCAAAATGGTCTATAAGCACTTGTGTGCAGGCGGCGGCGTTTACTTTACCTATACCACTTTTAACAATAACAACACTGTTTGAAGCATATTTGCCTAAAAAGAAATCGAGACCCAATATATTTTTGGCAGAAATTATTTCCGAAATCTCTCTTATAAAAGATATTTCTTCGTCCATAGCTCCTATAATGCCTATAGTTTTCATTTAATTCCATCTCCTCTATAAGTACATAAAGTATAATATTTAAACTAAAAACAAAAATTATGTTTTGTAATAAAACTCCCCAAAAGTTAAGCAAGTCTAAGTCTAAACATATAAACAATTATTAAGCGTCTAAAATTTGCAAAACGTATTTAGTCGTTCAAATTATCTGTATATTATCACACTTTTATGTTATTATACAATAGTAAATAAAAATTAGCTTTTATGGGTATTATGCTCAAATACAGATAGTTGTATCCTAAGCGAAAATCGCTTTATTAAAAATTTTATATGGAGGCAATACAAATGAATTTTTCGGTAGGAGATATTGTTCAAATGAAAAAAACTCACCCCTGTGGCGGCACACAATGGGAAATACTGCGCACCGGCATAGATTTTAGAATTAAATGCACAACCTGCGGACGTATGGTAATGCTGCCAAGAACAAAGTTTGAAAAAAGCGTTAAAAAAATAATACCTAAAAATATTTAAAACTGACAAAAACCATACATAAACGTTTATCAAACAAAAATATAATACCATAAAAAAATTGCTATGTACATATTTTTTTATGGTATTATAAATTTTTAACAAAACTGTTATAAAATTGTTTACTGTGGAAAAGGTATTTTTCTACCTAAAACCATAATATTTTAACAATTTTGATTAATTAAAACCGTAGGGGCATAAATCTCAAATTTTTGAATGTCGAATTTCGCCCATACAAACTCCACACTTTAGCTATGTTTTTATTGGCTGTTTATTTGCTGAGAATTGATTTTATTAAGTAGTCAAATTAATTTGATTTTGAAATAAAAAACATGTAAACATAAACTAAAACAACTTTGCCAAAAATATTTGCATGTAAGGGTTAAAAGTTAAAGTTCTTTCGTTTCCTTTCTTTCAAGAAAGGAAAAAGAGGTTATTTTAAGTTTTCTTTTAAATAGTCAGAATATATACCGTCTATTCCCATGTCAAGCATTTTTTGTGCATCTTCAACGGTATTTACTGTATGTGTCATAAGTTTTGTGCCGCTTTGTTTAAGCTCATTTATATAATTCTCTGTGGCAAGCTCACTTGAAAAAACTATGGCGTAAAGAGGGTGATTTTTAGCAAATTTGACTATTTGTTTTGTATCAGTTTTTTGGTTGTAGTTAAGTTTATAAAGTGTGTAAATTATATTGTCATATCCAAGCGCTTTTACATCGTCATACTCTTCTTCATTGTATATTTGGGGTATTATGCGGTCTTTTATATAGCTGTAGTTTTCGGCTATATATTTTAAACCCTCAACGTTGTTTTCTTTTATGTCAGTAATTATATATGTTTCAGGTTTTTTATAAAGCCACAATGATAAATCCTCTGCTGTTAGAGGTGTAAATTTTCCAAGCATTTTAGAATTTTTAAAATCACTTAAACTAAGAACAGTTCCCGCCGTTTTTCCCGTTCTAAAATAATCCTCGTCCCAGTCATGTATACATACCAAATTTTCGTCTGATGTGAAATTAAAGTCCATTTCTATATATCTGTAGCCATAACAAAATGAGTTATTCAAAGCCTCAAGTGAGTTTGTACCTATTTCGTTTTCAACCTGTCCGCCGGCATGAGTAATATAATACATATTATCAAAATCTGCGGCATATGTATTTAAATTTAAAAAAGCGCTAAATAAAACAAATAAAACGGTTATTTTTATAATTTTTTTGATGTCCATATTTTATAGTCTCCTTTGTTTTGGCTACAATACAAATTTTTTAATATTGCGGCTAAAGTTTTGGTTGCTGTAATTAATAAAATATCCTGTACAAAGTCCGCCGTTTTTACTTGATAGATTAATGTACTCATCCATATACTTTTGTGATATAAGTTTATATTTACCCATAAAACCAATAGTTTGTATATCGTTTTTGTTTATTGCATTTACAATTATTCGGTTTGAGAAACGTTTTAAATAGTTTATATATTTATTTTTATTTTCGGCGGTTAAAAAAGAATTGTTTTGTATTCTAAAAAAAGCCATTTCTCTTTTACACTCAAATCTTTTTATGTTGTTAAACATAGCATCATATTTTTCAAAATCAATTTCACCGCCGGTATACGTTCTAATAAATTTAATTCCTTTTGGTTCATATGGTATAAATACAAATGGATTATTTTTATCGTCAGTTATAAGTTCTATGCCATATAAATTTTTGCACTCATAAAATATTTTTGGGGATATATTTTTAAGTGTATAGGGAAGAGTTACTATTTTTAAGCCCTCGCAAATTTCAAAAGAACGTTCATCTAATTTGATTAAATTTTTTGAAAATTTTATACTCTCAATTTCAGAACATACAGAAAAAGCGCCATGTTTTACTATTTTTACGGTGGATGGCATATCAAAATTTTTAATTCTTCGGCATCTCGAAAAAGAAAAACTTCCAATTTCTTCTATTCCCTCAGGAAGTTCCATTCTTTCTATTCCTCGGCATTTTCCAAATGTCCAGTCTTTTATTTCGGTTACGCCATTTGGTATACTTATGCTTTTTACAAGCACGCATGACAAAAAAGCACCTTCACCTATATACGTTACGGTTTTTGGTATATTTATAGCCTTTAAGTTTTTGCATTCTCTAAAAGCCCAAGAGCCTATTGTTTTTAATCCCTCGTTAAAATTTATTGTCTCAATTTCAGAACACGCCTCAAAAGCTTGGCTTGATATTTCTTTAAGGCTTTTGGGAAATGTAATGCTTTTAAGTCCTCCACATACCGAAAAAGCCGCTTTTCCTATTTTAACGAGCCCTTCAGGAAAAGCGATTTCTTTAATTTTAGAACAGAAAGAGAATGAGTTAAACCCAATTTCTATATTTCCGCCGCCAAATGTTAATTTACATACTTTGCCGCACCATGAAAATGCCTTGTCGCCTATATGTGTTACTGAAGAGGGGATATGTATTTCTTTTAGATTAGAGCAGTTGTCAAAAGCAGAATTGCCTATTATTTTTAGCCCCTCGGTGAGAATTATTTCCTCAAGTTCTGTACATCTGGCAAAGGCGCTGTCGCCAATTTCATTAATGTTTGATTTTAAAATAAACTTTTTAATTTTACTTGATGAAAAAGCGCTGTCGGATATTTTTTTAACTATTGCACCGCCTAATTTTTCTGGTATTTCTATACAGCTCTCATCGCCAGAATAACCTGTTATTTCGGCATAACCATTTTTTATATCATACAAAAACCCCATAATTTGCCTCCCGTTATATCATAGAGCTTAGGGCGTTTACCTGTTTAAGTATGTCCTGCTGTCTTTCATAAAAGAGCATAGCCTCATTGTTTTCAAAATATTTGTCACAGCCATATTTACTTATAAATTGTGCGCTGTTTATGTTGGCTGTAATTTCGGTAACTATAAATAGCATTTCTTTGTCACGACCAAATACTTCTTCAATAAATATAAACATATTGTTTAATTGCTCTTTTGTATGTTCAACAGCTATCTCAAAGTCTTTAACACCAGAGTCAAAACTCTTTTTTATAGAGGCAAAGCCTTTTTTGGCATCAGTAACACCTTTTTGCGCCAAAAGTGATATATATTCTTCAATTTGAGATATTATGTCTCTCATTATATTTTCTGTATCACGCTTAATTAAGCCTTTATTTAACTCTTTTTCAAGTTTAGTTTTTTGCTCAGAAAGAGTAGAGTTAAGTATTTCTATTATATTATTTGTGTTTTCTTTGCCGCTGCATATTTCTTTAACGCCTTTTAATACATCAAGCAGTGCAGCGGTATATTTTTCTTTTAAATTTACCTCCTTAATTGCTATTGACACAGAATTTAATAAAAGTCCCATTAATGTAAGTCTTTCGTCAAACTTAGCGTTTATGGCTCTGTCTTTTATTGTTTCATCGTATTTTCCATTAAGTATATCTATTACTTTATAATCAGAACGATATTTATTAAACAAATCGTAATAAACGGCAAAGTCTTTTGATATTATACTGTGCTGTATATACTGGCGGCAAAGTCTTTCGTTTACTTTAATACCCATTTGCTCATAAATATAAATCATATCCGAAAGGTCTTCCCAACCTCTGGCTGTAACAAACGCTTTTCCGTCAACTGTTGCTTCTATAAAATAGAAGTTACTTTTTTTTATTTCGAGATATGTTACAATAGAGCTGTGTATGCCTTTTTTAAATGCGTATTCTTTCCAAACCTCAAAATTAGGTTCTACATCTATTTTTTTAACCCTGTCAAGTGTAACAACATCAAACTCGCGTACAGATTTATTAAATTCTGGAGGGTTTCCGGCTGTAACTATTACCCAGCCTTCTGGAACAGGTGTATTACCAAAAGTTTTGTACTGTAAAAACTGGAGCATAGCAGGGGAGAGCGTTTCGGATACACAGTTGATTTCGTCCAAAAATAGTATGCCTTCTTTTATTCCTGTGCTTTCAATATATTTATATATTGATGATATTATTTCGCTCATCGTGTATTCTGAAACGGAGTATTCATTGCCGTCAAAAATTTTTTTCTCAATATATGGAAGACCTATAGCACTTTGCCTTGTGTGGTGAGTCATTGAGTATGATATAAGACCTATGCCCATTTCTTTTGATATTTGCTCCATTATAGCTGTTTTTCCTATTCCAGGGGCACCCATAACAAGTATTGGTCTTTGGCGTACGCGCTCTATTGTATATTTGCCATATTTATCTTTTGTAAGATATGCTTTTACGGCATTTTCAACTTCTGTTTTAGCGTCTTTTATATTCAATTTATAGTCCCTCCTCAATTTCGGTTTCATCAAGAGTAAGTTTTATAGCCCATGCTGGTGGTGTTGGTCTTTGGGCATCATAGCCCAAAAATATAAACGCCGCTTTATAGTTTGGCATATTTTCGGGATAATGACCATATCCGTCAGTAAAATAAATTACTCCTTTTAGTTTTTTAAACTCTTTTTTGGCTACTAACTCATTTACGCGTTCAAACACTGGTCTAAAATCAGTGCCGCCAAAGCCTTTTATGTTCATAAATTTTATGTATGTTTTAAAGTCGTCTTTGCTTTTAATAAGAGCCTCGTCTTCTATTTTGTCATCGCACTGAATTATACGTACATTTATTTTATTAAAAAAACTTTCCTGCTGCATAAGTATAGAATACGTTTTTTCGAGAAATTTTTGAACAACTTCTCCTTGGCAGCTCCCCGAAGTATCTATGGCTATAACAAAGTCGTTTATTTTTTGGGTTTCTTTGTACTCCAAAGGCTCTATAAGGGGCATATTTTCATATTTGTTAAGACCATAAGTATAGTATATATAATCAAACTCATCATCATTTACAATTATATCCTCGCCGCTTACGGCAAATTTTTTTAAAAATTCTCTATAATCGTATTTGTCACGGTTTACTTCTTTAATGGCTTGAACAAGGGCTTTGCTTCCTCCGCTCTCACGGCTTAAAGTCTCTAAATCAACATCCATAATCTCGGATATATTTTTCCATTCTTTCTCTAAATCCTTGTATTTGTTTACATTGTTAGAGTCGTTTTGGCTGTCAAATTCGTTGTCATGTTTTTCTTTTTCGTCTGGATACCAAAGTATGTGGTTATCTCTATAGAATATATTTTTAAGCTCGTCTATGTCAAAAGGCTCTTCTTTGAGATATTTATATATCCTCTCGGCTGTCATTGTTTTAAGCTCAGTTTTAAGTTTATAAAATGTTTCTTCCTCAAACTGCTCACCGCGACATTTTAAAATATCCGCGTCCATTTCTGTAATAATACTCTCAACGGCTATGTCACAAGCCAAATTCCATAAATCTTTATTGATTTTTGGTGATACAAACTGGTGTCTAAAAACGCAATGCAGTACACTGTGCATAAAACTCCTATTTATGGCGTTTTGTTCATCATTGTATGTTTTAATTATGTATTGTGCGCTGTAATATAATTTATCGCCGTCTGTAGCCGTGGTTCTTATAAGCTCGTCATTTACAAAATGAAGTCTTCCAACAGCAGCATCTATAAATCTAAATTCTACAAAAAGTCTGCTTCTTACAAAACTAAGTATATCTTTGGCGGCGATAACAAGCCGCACTTGTCTTTCGGCGGGAGTGATTTCCATTTTATATTCTTCCCTTCGTTAAATAAAAATAATACAATTTTAATTATAATGCCATTTGGATTATAATTACAACATCAAATTATCTTAATTTTTTATAAACTGAAAAATACATTACAATAAAGCATAATGAACCGCCAATTATGTTTGATATAGGCTCTGACATAAAAATACCATAAACACCTATAATAGACGGAAGTATATATATAAGAGGTATAACTATAATAACTTTTCTAAATATAGAAAAGAATATGGCTTTTTTGGCAAAACCAAGAGATGTAAAAACTGCTTGACCAGAAAATTGGAGAGCCATAAAAAAGAAACCAAAAAAGTAAATATGAAGCGCTTTAACACCATATTGTATTATTTCGTTGTCTGTTGTGAATATTTTTAAAAACACCTCCGGAAAAACGAATATAACAGCCCATGCCAAAATGGTATAAGATATAAGCGCTATTGAATTACAGCGTATAGTTTTTTTAACTCTTTCATATTCTTTAGCGCCATAATTAAAGCCCATTACAGGCTGGGCAGACTGTGAGAAACTGAATATTGGCATCTGCACAACCTCTCTAACAGAATTTATTACAGTCATAATACCTACATATATATCGCCGCCATATAACTGTAAATTGGAGTTATACACAATTTGAACAAGACTGTTTGTTATTGACATCATAAAACTTGACATACCAAGACTCAATATTTTTTTTATTCTTTTAAAATTTAAACACATATACTTTTTTTCAATACGTATAACAGCTTTATCGCTTGTTAAAAATTTAAATGTCCACAAAGCTGATATAAACTGTGATATTACAGTAGCTAAAGCCGCACCGGATACGCCTAAATTAACGGCGAATATAAAAATAGGGTCGAGTATTATATTAATACAAGCGCCTATAGCCACAGTAAGCATGCCTATTTTACCAAACCCTTGAGAGTTTATAAACGAGTTAAGCCCTAAACTTAAAAGAACAAAAACACTTCCTGTTAAATATATGCTTATATAACTGTCGGCGTATTTAAATGTGGCGTCACTTGCTCCTAAAAGATATAATAGCGGTCTTTTAAATATGTATACTAAAATAGTAAGTATAATACCAGCACTTAAAAGCATTGTAAATGAATTGCCCTGTATAAAAGACGCCTCGTCTATATTTTTGGCGCCTCTTTCTATAGAAAATAATGTAGCTCCTCCAACACCTATGAGGTTTGAAAATGATGTTATAGCAGTTATAATAGGAAGACATACACCAAGACCAGTAAATGCGCTTGCAGCGTCAACGCCTAAACGACCAATATATATTCTATCAACAACGTTATAAAGAACGTTTATAATTTGCGCTAAAGTCATTGGTATAGCTATACGGGCTATATTGCCCATAATACTACCTTTTGAGAAATCATTTATATTTTTTGCATTTTCCATTTTAAACCTCCATTTTGTTATATGGATTTAGTATAAACTTAAAACTATAACGCGAATTTGAGAATTTTGGGCTCAAACCGCGTTATGGTTTTTAGTTATAATTTTCTTTTTTAACAAATAATTTAATGTGTTTTAAT
>CATJUP010000061.1 GCA_949743655.1 uncultured Eubacteriales bacterium | reverse complement strand
TCTGGAATAACCAAATCTGGTATACAAAACACTGGTATTCCTGCTTTAACAGCAGCTCTTATTCCATTTGGAGAGTCTTCAAAAACAACAGCATTTTTAGGCGATATATTTTCTTTATAACATGCTCTTAAAAATATATCTGGCTCAGGCTTTGAATGTTCTACCTCCTCACCGCCTGTTATTGATTTAAAATACTTTCTTATATTTGCCGCTTTTAAATAGCTGTCAACATAATCGCTCTTTGTTGACGATGCAACAGCACAGATAATATTGCTATCACTCAAAAATTTTAAAAGCTCCTCTATTCCCTTTTTTACAGCTATTTTGCCGTTATTAGCTAAACAGCTTACTCTATTTCTTGCTTTTTTACTTATTTCTTTAAATGGGTAATTATTTCCGTAATATGAAAGCATTTTATTTAAAAGCGGCGCGCCTGTAAGACCTATTGTACTTACATATATGTCTTTTGTAAGTTCATAACCATATGACGCCATAACACACTTAAGTTCATTCATAAACGCTCTTTCTGTATCAAATATAAGTCCGTCCATATCAAAAACGGCCAACTCAAAATTGTTCATATTTTCCTCTTTTAATCGTCAAAAGTATCCAGACTAAATTTATAAAAATTATAGTCGTAGCTTTCACTGCCAATGTTAATAGTAAACAATAACTCATCTACACCTTCCTCCATAAGGAATTTGTAAGCCCTGTTATAGCCCTCAAGCACCGATTTTTTATTTAAATAGTAACTATACAACCAAAAAACAGTTTTTTTCTCGTTATCAACCTCAATTTCTTTATCTGGCTGTGTTTTAGCCAAATTTTCGGCTTCATTAGCTGAAATTCCTGTTTTTTTCTCCATTGATTTTATATCACTTATAATTTTCTTACCTTCTCTAACAAGTTTAGCAAAGTCCTCATGTGTAGCTTTAAGATACCTTACGGTTTTAATTTTTCCGTCAGGAGTAAGATTTTCAAACATAAAAAACACCTCCAAAATATTATTTATAAAAATAGGATATTTGAAAATGCTGTTACTGTCAATATTGTAAAACAAAATATATATAAAAAAAATCTATTTTATAAATAGATATAAATAATAACAAAATTTAATTTTTAGTAAAGTGACAGGCTTTAACTTTAATATACTATATTAAGGCATAAATAATTAAAGAGAATTAAAATTTAATTGGGGGTATAAAATAATGAAAGAGTTAATTAAAATTAAAAAGAAACTGTTTGTTTTTGTCGCCACAGTTGTTTTTGCGGTATGTCTTTTAAATATTGCGCGTCCGGCAGCTATAAGTGTATTTAGCTCGTTTGCGCAAGGTGACAGAAAACTACCTATTTATTGCGTTGACACTAACGAAAATAAAGTAGCAATAAGTTTTGATGCAGCTTGGGGAGCTGATGACACAGATACCCTTTTGCAGATATTAGCCGATAATGATGTAAAAACAACATTTTTTATGTGCGGATATTGGGTTGATAAATATCCTGAGGAAGTCAAAAAAATAGCTGAGGCTGGTCACGACCTTGGAAACCACTCCGCCACACATCCTCATATGAACAGCCTTTCCTATGAGCAGATAAAAAAAGAGTTACAAGACGCCCACAACAAAGTATTTAATTTAACAGGTGTAAATATGGAACTTTTTAGACCGCCATTTGGAGAATATAATAACAATGTTGTTAATGCCGCTAATGAGTGTGGCTATCATTGTGTACAGTGGGATGTTGACTCTCTTGATTGGAAAGAGCAAGGCACTCAAGCCGAAATAAACCAAGTATTAAATCACAAACATTTAGGCAACGGCTCCATAATACTTTTTCACAATGACGCTAAGTATACGCCTCAAGTGCTTGATACAATAATAAAAGGTATTAAAGAAAAAGGGTATGATATAGTGCCTGTAAGTGAGCTTATATATAAACAAGATTATTATATGGATAATGAGGGAAGACAAAAAGTAAATCAATAATACATAATTAATGTGTACATAAACAAATATTTAGGGATTTTAAAAAATAATAAAGCCATTTCAAAGTTCATACAAAAAATAAATACCCATTTAGTATGGGTATTTATTTTATTAAAAACATTATGTATATTTATTTAATCCATACAACCCAATACAATAGCAAAAAATTTTGTTCTCTCTTTTATAGACGGCATATTAACGCACTCATTTACTGTGTGTATGTCCTTAAATTCGGCGGATAACGCATCTACAGTAGGTATACCTAAAGAGCTAAAATAAGCGCCATCAGTAGCACCTGGAACATAAAGCTCATTTATATCAATGCCCATTATTTCGGCTGGTTTTTTTAATAGAGCAAAAGCCTTTGAGTTTTGCTCACCTTTTTCCATAGCGGGGAATAATGTACGGTATTGTACTTTTACACTGCAGCCCTCAACTGTAACGCTATTTTCAAGAGACATTATATTTTTCTCAACCTCCTCAAAATCGGAGTTTAGTGGTATTCCAGCAACGCAAAATTCGGCATGGGCGCTACCTGCCACTATACCGTTTGGTCTTCCGCCAGATATAGGCGCAACATTGTAGTATATTTCCTTATTATAATCATTAAAATTATAAAACTCTATTATTTTATGCGCCATTTCTAATATAGCACTTTTTCCCTCCAAATAAGCGCAGCCGGCATGGGCTTCTTTCCCCTCAATGTCAATACTTCCTAATATTACGCCACGGCGCGCCGTTACAAAACCGTGTTTGCCGTTTTCTTTCTCAGCGCCCTCAAATACAAAAGCATAGTCGGCATTTTTGGCTTCTTTGGCGTATAACTGACTTCCGGATTGGCTTCCTATTTCCTCATCACAGTTGAATATAAACTCTATTTCTTTGTTTGGCAAAAGCCCCGCGTCCTGCATTGCTTTTACGGCAAATATAGATATAACAACACCGCTTTTACAGTCTGCTATACCAAGACCATAAGCCCAGTCACCCTGTATTTTAAAAGGGTGTTTAGCTGTAAAACCCTTATCAAAAACAGTATCTATATGGGCATTTAATATTATTTTTCCGTTATGTGTTTTAGGTGTTATTTTGGCTGTTATGTGATTTCCAATGCCTTTTTGATAGTGGACTTTAAAATCAGCACCCATTTGCTCAAAAATATTTTTCAAAATATCAGTTATTTTAGCATTGCCTTCCTCATTGCCTGTACCACAGTCTATTTTAGAAAATAACTCTAAATATTTAATCTGCTCCTCAAAATATTTTTCACTACCAATCTGTGCCGCATTTAATATTTTGTTATAATCTTTCATTTATAAATTCACCTCACTCACCAAAATAATACTCACCATTTAAAACGTCTTTCATAATTTCATTAGGCTCTATTTTTTTGTCTATAAGATTGTTTTCATACAACCAATCTATATTTTCTTTATAACAATTAATGTCTTGTGATATAAAATTTGAGTATTCCTTTTCCATCATTGGCATAAGTATTTCAATACTTTTTTTCTCAACATCGCCGTCAAGAGGGAAATTTTCGGTATTTTGGTTTGAAAGCAATATTTCAAGTGAACCCTCAGGGTCGTTTTTCATGTCATAAAAACCTTTGGAACAGGCTTTTAAAAAGCGTTTATATTTTTCCGGATTTTGATTTAATTTTTCACTTCCTGCAACAAAAACAAGCGAGTAGTAGTTTGGTATTCCAAAATCAGAAAGTTTAAAATAACCCATTTCAAAACCCTCTTTTTCTAACTGTGGTATTTCATGATTTACAAAACAGCCAAATGTAGCGTCAACATTTTCTGTAGTCATAGAACTCATTAAGTCAAATCCCACATCAACTAATTTTATATTATCTATTGACGAGTTGTCATTTTCTAACATTCTTTTTATTACAGCCTCTCCAAACTCAGTACTGCTATAGCCTAATGTTTTGCCCTCTAAGTCTTTTGGTCTTGATATATTTTTTTCTTTTAAATAAGCTATAATGTCAAGAGAGTCTTGAACGACTGTACCTATTATTACTACTGGAACATCATTATTTACTTTTGCCATTATTACGTCATTTTGATAATAAAGACCAGCGTCAGCCTTACCAGCCGCCGAAAGTGATATGGCATCATTATTATTTGCCGGAAACAGTATATTTACTTTAAGTCCCTCATCGGCAAAATAGCCTTTTTCAATAGCGTTGTACAAAAAAGTGTGTACTGCATTTGGATACCAATCCAAAACAATATCAAATTCTTCAAGCCCATCAAATTCGTTTGTGTTGTCAGTATTTTCAGTGCTTGACGATGTGTTTACTACCGATTGAGTATTTTGTTCATTTTTCTCTTTTCCGCATGCCGATAGTGACAAAGATAAAATAAACAATAACAACAATGAAATTACCCTTTTGATACTCATAAAATTATTCCTCCTATGTTTTATTTTAGGGCAAAAAAAGCCCCTCTAAATATTATAGAAGGGGAATAAGAATTGTTTTTAGTGCTTCCCTACGCTGGTTTTAACCAACAGGTTCAAAGGGTCAGGTTTTAACCTTCTCAACAATACGTGTTCCCCCGCATACAAACAAAAGAATAACACACAATGACTGAAAAATCAATAAAAATTTGGTATATAAAAACAAGCCCCTGTTATTTATAACAATGGACTTGTTTTAATTAAAATATTATTTACTCACCCGACTGATTAGAACCGCCAGTACCAAGCATATATGGATGATTAAACTGGAAAATAAGCATATCATGATTTGATATATTTGATAATATATCGTTTTCGGCGCTCTTAACAGCTAATTCAGCTTGTTTGTAAGCTAATTCTGTAATATTGCCAACTTCATAGTTTATTTTAGCTGTATTGTATGTTAGTTGGGCGTCATTTAAAGCGGTGTTTAAATTATCCTGTTTTGACTCAAGCTGCATTATTGAGTTGTACGCGTTTGATATATTTAAACGCAGATTTTTAACAGTGTCGCCATAGTTTCTGTCGGCAGAATTTACAGCGTTCTTTTTAGAAAGATAGCTATATGGTTCGGTCTCATAAGTAGATATTTTTCTTTGAAAATCAGCAGCGTCAACAGCGGCTTTTGCCGAAAGTACACTCGGGTCTGTACTTGCTTTTACGTTTATATAAGCGTCAATACCTGTTGTCATTGTTAAAGGCTCATATTCTAAAGAATAATCAAGCTCAATATGAGTACCTTCTTTAAGACCTATAGCTTTTGCCAAACTTGAGTAGAGGCTGTCTATTGCCAAAGACGCCATATCAACATTTTTTTCCATTGTGTCAAGCTCGTTTTTAGCTGTAGTAAGATCATTATCGCTTATCATGCCTAAATCGTTTTTCATAACAAGCTGTTCATACTCCTGTTTTTTAAGTTCTAAACTCTCTTTAGCAAGCTCAAGAGAGCTTTCTGATGTTTTTATTGTATTAAAATAGTTTTTTACAATAAGCTCTGCCGTTTCTTCAAGCATTTGTTTTTGGTAAGTATAAGACTTTGCGTTTCCGTCAATATTACCAACGCTTGATAATAAAGTACCTATAGATGTTTCAACAGTCATGTCTCTTCCAGAATAAGGGAAAAAACTTTCCAAACTTGAGAATAATGACTCTTTGCTTTTTTCCATGTAGTCTATAGCCTCGACTATTGCAGCTAATGATGATGTGTTTTTAATAGCCATTTCAATAGCTTCGTCATATGTTACAACTCTTGCTGGCTGTTCTTTTTTATCTTCTTTTGTTTGGGCAGTAAAACCGGTTGGTACAAAATTATATGTCTGTGCGGCAAATACTGGTACTGATAATAACATTACGGCGGCGACAGCCATAGCTATCAGTATTTTTAATTTCATAATTTTTTGTCACTCCTTAATGCTTTTGGTTATTAAACAAAATTACTATTAATCATCGTCATCATCATCGCCGGCATCGTAACTAAAGTGGAACGTATGAGTATCTTCTTTGTTAGTAGTATTGTTTCTTACAACTATTTCAAGGTCACACTCCAAATTACCGTCTTCTGTAAGCTCAAACATTATAAAACCATTTTTTTGAGTATCAGGCTCTAAATCACCTAAATACCAACTGTTATCTTGAAGGCTGTTAAATTTTGTAACATCCACTTTTTTGCCGTTTACCGTAAGTTTGGATTTTGTAGGCTGCAACTGTAAATAATCAGACGAGTCTATATAATTATCCAAATTAACGAGCACTTTTGTTGTGTTGTTATGTGTGTTTCTTGTAAAGCCAGTAACCTCAAGAGAGTAGTTATCTTTTCGACTCTTTAAAGGAAGAGAGCTATAAGAATGTTTAACATCTTTATCAGCAGCCTCATCTTTATTTATATATACAGGAACTTCTTTAATTACTTCCACTTCTTTTTCTATAACTGTAGGTTTTATGTTTAAAGACACGGTTTTTGACACAGGGTCAAAATTTGCTTCTCCGCCTAAGTTATCTGTTATAAATCTAAGTGGTACATACGTATAACTGTTATAATTAAGCACTGGTTGGTCTGAAGGTGATGAAATTCTGTTGCCATTGATATTAAATATTACATCGTTCCACAATTTAGCCGTTACATCGCTATATGCCATAGCAGTTACCGAAACCATGCAAAGCGCTCCGGCTATAAAACCTGTTGCCGCGGATTTAAAGTTTTTCATATATGTCCTCCATTCAGTTAATAGTGTAAGTATTATAAATAACATTTTACAATTTTGGCGATAAAATTGCAATTACAGAATAATTACAATAATTTTAACAAAGTGTTTACATT
>CATJUP010000060.1 GCA_949743655.1 uncultured Eubacteriales bacterium | reverse complement strand
GTCACCCAGTGGAAGATTACACTCTTTCCTGCTAAACAGCAACTGAACCTCCTTGTTCCAAACACAGTAATAACCAAACTGACCAAATATCTTTTGATACAGCTTAACGATTACCGCACCCGCTTTTAATCCAAACTCAGCCTCAAGAAGTTCTACAGCGTCTGTATCCTGGCATGGATAATAAAAATATTCCAGTCCTACTTTTGCCATATTAAGTTTTCCTCCTATGAACAAAACAGAAACCCTTTTTAAGAACGTCTGTTCAACCCATTTTTATGAACGGAGCGGAAACCCCTTTCGGAACATCCGCCCAACCCTTATTTGTTTTTCCAATTCTCTTTCAGTATTTCAATCGCCTTGCTGTTTATCGTCCAGTAACATAGCAAATCCAGAATACAAATATGTATATTCTTGTTGCGTTAGTTCTGTTATAGTTTTTTGGTATCTCTTATTAATCATTTTGTTTACTTTTTCTTTGTCATACCCCACTTTTAACGCTACATTGTATAATTCCTCTTCTTTTTTTGCTGAAACAAACCGGTTGTTATTTTGCCTGTTTTGTGGCTTTTCTGGTTGCTTATTCGGCTGTACCTGTCCCTTTGGCTGTTCTGGCGGTGGAATTGGGTTGTCGCTGTCTTTTGTATCGTCTATGCAGAATAACCCATTTAAGGCGTATTTACGTGCGTATGAGCTGCTTGCTCCCGTTATCTGTGAGCCGTCAAATCCTTTTTTACTTTCACCTTCTCTGGCATAAGCCGTGTTTTCAACTTTCTCTCCCGTTTCAGCGTCTATAAACACCGCTGTCGCCTTTACATAATATCTATTTCCCATTAAAACAACATCGTCTGCTATTATAACAACAGCCTTTACTTCGCTTAAAAGCGGTTTAAGCGCCTCCATTATGTCCTCACAGCTTCTGTAACTGTAATCACCAAAGTTGTTATGTTGGCTTTTGGGCGCTTTCAACTTAAACTGAACATTCATTAATTTCTCAAAAACATTTGTTTTCCCCTCATTCAATGTCAAACACCTCTTTTATTTCTTCCACAGTTACTCCTTCAACTAACTCGCCCGTGTCGGTACGTATCACATTGCCGTTTACTTCTTTTAATAGTTTTTTAAACTCACCCCATATTGGTTTTTTAACTACTTTTATATATTCCTCATCGTTCGCTAAAAACTCCGCCAATTTCTCTTCGTCCGCTTTAAACACCCTTGACGCGAATTTCTTTTTTAACTTCCCTTCCGGAAGAATAAAAGTCTTTTGTGTTTTGCTCTCTTTTGCCGGAACGGTTTCTAAATAAACAGCAAGCGCTGACATTAAAAACCCTGTCTCACTGTCGCAGCGTCTGCCGCTTTCTTCTATTTTATTTTGCAATTCCTCAATTTCGTTTTGCGCGGCGGAATTGAATAAATCCCGCCTTTGCCGTGCTTCTTTTATTTTTCTCAAAGCCCAGTTTGCTTTTTGTGGTGTATCTATTACAAACCCGTGTTCCTCGTTTTCGTTTCCATATTCATCTAAATATTCTAAATATTCGTCCATTTAATCACCTTTTATGTATTTCTATAAAAATAACTCTTGATTTTTATTCCCAAAACTGATATCATAAATTAAACTTTATTTTTGTTTGTCCCCCGCAGGAATTGCCGTTCCTAAAGGGGATTTTTTTATACATCAATTTCCGCTGTCTTTCTAAAATCATCAATGCAGCTTGTACAAATGTAATCGCCTTCAATGCTGTAATAATCATCTCCCTCGTATATTTCTTCTCCGCATATGTCACAGGTGTAAATTGCTTCCTCTGGATTTAACTCTCCGTATTTTTCCATTCGCAATATGTCTGGGTGTGTCATAATGGCTTCTATCATATTTTTTCGCCTCTTTTTAAAATCATGCCTGTTATATGTATGGCTGCAAACGCTACCAATATAATCAACAAATGTTCTCCACCAATGGCATTGTAGCCCCTTTGCTCTATTTCAATAGGCACAAGCCACATTGCTGTCAATAATCCGGCTGTTACTCCAGCAAATATCTTTATTGCCGGTTTAAGGCATTTTTTTGCTAAGGACATTAATGTCTGTCGCAAATTTGCTCTTTTCTTTTTTTCTTTTGGTACAAGCACTGCGGGCAAATATATTTTTTCTCCTTTCCCCGTCGGTAGCTCACATTCCATAACAAGCCACACTCGGCGCACTTTAGGTACAAGCATTGCTTTCTCATTCCTCATAAATTACCTCACTTCCCACGGATTACTGTTAAACTTAAATTTTATCTGTCCTCCCTCCTCCGGAATTTTAACCATTTCTTTAATTGTATTTTTGTATTTTTCATATTCAATGTTGCAGTCGCATTGCTCGCCTGGGTCTAATCGTGCCCCACAGTGTGGACAAATATTGTAATATTCAGACATTTTTTGCCTCCATATTCCCATTCATTACTGTCTTTAATATTCAAATTTATAACACTTTCTTGTATCCGCCTCCCATATTCCCCACAGCTTACAATTAAGGAATACTAACTTGTCGTGACGCTCTGAAAGTTCTCTCAACATTTTGTTTCTATCTTTTGCGTTACTCATATGGTACGTTGCTTTCTTTGTATCTCCATTTTTAATAGCTTGCGCTATTGCCTTGCCGTCTTGCTTGTTCCAGCGTTTTAAGGATTTAACAAGAGCGGAATTTATATTCGCTCGCGTTGTAAAACCTTGTTCTTTTATATC
>CATJUP010000059.1 GCA_949743655.1 uncultured Eubacteriales bacterium | reverse complement strand
TGAAAATATAAGATATAGCAATATAAACGAAGTGCCGTTATGGGGTAAAAAGTCAGTTCAAAATTTAATTGATAAAGGAAGGTTTTCAAATTCAAATAAATTGGATTTAAGTTATGACATGTTAAGAATTATAGTGTTGCTTGATAATATATAAATATTTTAAATGCCATATTAACCTGTTTTGAGGATTAATATGGTATTTTATTTTGCGTTTTAAAAAGTTAATGAATATTGTTGTGTAAGTCAAATATTTAAAATATTTAAGTATCATTGTAATACAAAACAATTATAATTACAGTGTTATATGATAATATATATTATATAGTATGTTATAAATTATGGTAATTTGTAAAATATACAGATTAATTTATTCAAGTAATGATAGTAAGTTTTTTTAGTTTAAATTTTAATTTTTATATGTTTATACAATTTTTAACATTATATTTTAGTGTTATTATTTATAATCCATTCAACTGGACTCCAACAATCAATAAAGAAACAACATAAAAGTTGTTATGTTTTTATATCAATTTTATTCTTTTAACCAAAATTCTATTTTTTATATTTAATCACAAGTAAAAAACAAAAATCATAGACTAAAATTTATTACTTTAATAGTTGCTATTTAGACATAATATTCATATTTTACCAATAAGTTCGTGAAACAACTCTGAGCAAGGTTGGTGAATATATGGATAATTTGTATGAACTTATAATTAAACGTAAAAACAATGATAATGAAAGTTTTGAAATTATATGTAAAAAGTTTGAACCACTAATATTAAAGTACAGCAGATTACTAAATTATGAAGATGCTTATTGTGAGCTAAAAGATAGATTTATACTTTGTATATATAAAATGCCAATAGAGGAAAATAGCTTTAAAAATAATGAAACAACCATACTATCTTACATAAAAACTACTATAAAGAATGAATATATTAATCTAAATAAAAGATATGAAAAAACAGTTAAAAATCAATATAGTTATGAAGAGCTATCTACCGAACTTACTGACTATTCATATAAAAGAGATTTTCAAAATTTATTGACATTGATTGATTTAAGGAGCTTTTTAAATAGATATGAATTTAAACTTCTTTATTTAAAATACTATTTGAATTATACAGATAGTGAAATCGCAAAACATTATAAAATATCCAGACAAGCTGTCAATAAAAAATTACATAAAATAATTAATAAACTTTATACTAATGGACAGTTTTGAGAATTTTTATTATTATAAAATATTTTTTATCACTATTACATTAAAAATATATTATAAGTATAGAAAACTTGTCTTAAAAAGTGGGAAAGTGGTATAATATTTGTGGTTCTAAAGTGTATGTAATAATATATTTAGATTAATAATACTCGTTTTTTAATGTACTCCCTTCGGTTTTTCTGTGTGATTTTGATAACCACACTTTAATATATAATTGAAGGGAGTTTTTATTTTTGACTAATTACCATTAAGCTCTTTTAAGCCGTTTGGCTGTAGTTTAGTTTTGGTTCATAATATTTCCTGTAATTCTTCCCACTTTATATAAAGCTCTTTTAAACTCTCATCGAGAGATGTTTTTTTGTCAAATAGCTCGTGGGCTTTTTCGGCATTTGTGGCTATTTCGGGCAATAAAAGCTGCTGTTCTATTGTTTTTATTTGGTTTTCAATTTCATCAATGTCATTTTCTACTTTTTTAATTTGGTTTTTAATTTTTCTTTCTTTAGCCTGTTGTTCTTTTTGGGCTTGATAGCTTAATTTTGTTTGAGATATTGTTTTTTCGCTTTCATTAGTTTTGGGTTCTCCAAAAAGCAGCTCCTCACGGCGGGCGGTTTCTTTCTTTTCTACATAATAGTCATAATTGCCCAAATACTCGGTAATGCCGTTATTAGATAACTCAAGTATTTTTTTTGCTGTCTTGTTTACAAAATATCTGTCGTGAGATACATAAAGCACTGTGCCCTCGTAATTATTTATGGCGTTTTCAAGTATTTCTTTTGAGAATATGTCAAGGTGATTTGTAGGTTCGTCTAATATTATAAAGTTAGCTTTTGACAGCATTATTTTAGCAAGAGACAAACGACCTTTCTCGCCGCCGCTTAAAGATGATATTAATTTAAAAACATCATCGCCCTCAAAAACAAAAGAGGCAAGCACATTACGGATTTCTCCATTTGTCATAGTAGGGTAGGTGTCGGATATTTCTTGAAATATAGTTTTGCTCTCATCAAAGTTATGTTGTTCTTGGTCGTAATATCCTATATTTACATTTGTTCCAAAACGTATATCACCTAATGTTTTTTGCGCCTTTCCCAAAAGTATTTTAAGCAGTGTACTTTTTCCAACTCCGTTTGGACCTATTATGGCTGTTTTATCGCCTTTTTTAATATCAATATTAATGTTTTTGAAAAGTGTAGTGTCATCAAATGATTTTTCTAAATTTTCAACATAAAGCACATCATTTCCGCTTGTTATTTTTGGAGTCAGTTTTAAGCGCATTTTGTTAGGAAGATTTTCGGGCTTATCAATTAAATCCATTTTATCAAGCTGTTTTTGACGACTCTCGGCTCTTTTTACTGATTTTTCTCTATTAAATGAGCGAAGTTTAGCTATTATGTCTTCTTGTCTTTTTATCTCTTTTTGCTGTTGAATAAAGTGCTCTTGCTCAATTTGACGGTTTATAGCTTTATTTTTAGCATAAAAAGAGTAATTACCTTCATATACATGAGCTCTTCTATTTTCAATTTCTATTGTTTTTGTTACAATTTTGTCTAAAAAATATCTATCATGTGATATAATTATTACGGCGCCTGAGTATGTTCTTAAAAATTCCTCTAACCATGCTATAGACTCTATATCAAGATGGTTTGTAGGCTCGTCCAAAAGAAGTATATCTGGTTTTGAGAGCAAAAGACTTCCTAAATAAACTCGTGTTTTTTGACCGCCTGAAAGAGAGTTTACAGGACGCTCAAAATCCTTATCGCTAAAGCCTAAACCTTTAAGCACACCTTTTATACGGCTTTTGTAGCTGTAGCCGTCAATAAGCTCAAACTTATACTGCAAATCGGAATATTTTTTCATATACTCCTCAAGCTGTGTTCCACTAAGGCTTTTCATTTCAATTTCCATTTGCCTTAAATCGTTTTCCATATTTATTATATTGTCAAAAACCGAAAGCATTTCATTATATATTGTTTTTTCAGAATTTGGTATAGCATTTTGTTTTAAGTAGCCTATAGATATATCCTTTTTTATATATACATCTCCGCTGTCGCTTGTAATCTCATTTGTTATTATTTTAAACAGTGTTGTTTTACCAGCGCCGTTTACACCCACAACAGCGGTTTTTTCTTTTTCTTCTATATTAAATGAAATTTTTTCAAGTATAATTTCGGTTCCATAACCCTTTGAGACTTCACTCAATGAAAGTATCATATTAAAAACTCCTTAATTAATTTAATCTGTATTACATATGATAACAGAATATGATAATAAATGAAAGACTAAACATTGACAATAAAATAACTGGGGTGGTATACTTTATTTTAACTAAGGGGGTGTTCTTTAGAGCATGAATAATGAAAGAAAAATTTCAAGCGCTGTTATTAACAGGCTTCCGAGATATTATAGATATTTGGGGGATTTACTTGAAAGTGATATTACAAGAATTTCCTCAAAAGAACTTAGTGAGAAAATGAATATAACAGCTTCGCAAATAAGGCAAGACCTTAATAATTTTGGCGGATTTGGTCAGCAAGGCTACGGATATAATGTTGAGTATCTTTATAACGAGATTAAAAAAATACTTGGTCTTGACAGAGTTTATAATTTAATTGTTGTAGGCGGCGGAAATATAGGTCAAGCCCTTGTAAATTATACAAATTTTGAAAAACGCGGTTTTGTTATTACAGCAGTGTTTGATGTAAACCCACGACTTATAGGCATGACTATAAGGGGAGTAGAGGTTTATGATGTTGATAAGATGAAAGAGTTTGTTGAAAACAACAAAGTTGACGTGGCAATACTTACTCTTCCGCGTTCACAGGCGAGCAAAGTTGCTAATGACCTTGCCGCGTGGGGAGTAAAGGGAATGTGGAATTTTTCTCATGTAGACCTTGATATGCCGGATGACGTTATAGTTGAAAATGTTCACCTTACAGACAGCCTTATGACTTTACTTTATAAAATAAATGAGTTTGAAATGGATGATGGTGTAGGGGATAACTAAAAATGCTGTAAATTTTAAAACAAGTAGTTTATAAATTTTTACTAAAAGCACGCAATATAATACAGTAATAATACTGTAGGGACGCTGACACTTAAATAATGTCAACCGAAAGTTCAGCGCCCCGAATATATTGCTAAAATTATTAATTACAGACTGCTTAATGGAAAAGATATAGTTTACCTAAAAACAAATTATCAAAATAAATTATACAATATTGTTAAGTTTTGATTAATAACTCAAATTTGATTTATGGTTTAAGGAGGGATATTTTGAATACCACTTTAATAGTTAGTCCTATAGCAGGTGCCATAATAGGATACTTTACAAATTATGTGGCTGTAAAAATGCTTTTTAGACCATATAACGAGATAAAAATACTTGGCATTAAATTACCGTTTACTCCAGGGCTTATACCTAAAGAAAAAAGGCGTATATCAAAAGCTCTTGGAAATGCTGTTGGGGACACTATACTTACTGATGATACAATAACGGATTATATGATTAAGCCAGAAATGGTTGATTATATATCAAAAATAGTAAGAGACATATCTTTAAACTCAAGATACAAAAATATAACTATAAATAATGCTGGTAAGCGCATATTTGGTGATAATTGGGATGTGTTTTTAAAAAAAGTTTTTGATTGTGGTATTGACTGGTTTGAAAATGAATTTTTGTCTGAAAACACAAAAGATTACATTACCGAGGAAATATATAAAAATATAGTTAAAAGACTCGACACAAAAGTTGGGAGTATAGATAGAGAGAAGATTTTAAACTTTGCCGAGTACAGTTTTAGCACATTTTTTTCTGGCATATTTGAAAGTGGAAAAGCTCATGAGTTTTTTGAGAAAGCCATTTGGAATTTTATATTGTCAAAACAGTCTGATAATAGAAAAATAAGCGATATAGCGTCTTTTTCGGCTGTGGCGGAATTTAAAGACTATATATCACTTAAAGTACCAGATGCCGCTAACTATATTTTAAGTTTAACTGAGAATGAGCAAATAGAGGAGTTTTTAAAGTCAAAACTTAGTGATATTCTTAAAAGCGTAGCTGGACCTATTGTAAGCATGTTTGTTGATGAAGACAGCATATATTGTAATATAATAGAAAATTTAACAGAATATTTTAATAATACTGAAAACTCAAACGAGATAGAAAACGTGGTTGGCATTGTTGTTGATAAATTAGCAGAAAAGACTATAGGGGATTTGGCTATTGTTGTAGCTGGTCAGCTTAGAGAGAACTCTATTAACAGATTTATGGGTTTTGTATTTGATGAAATCAACAATAATATTTTGGATGGTAAATTTACTGAGATTTTTAATGACTTTATTGATAAAAATATGAATTTGTCAGCTATGGATATTTTGCTTAAAGCCGATAATGAGTTTGATAAAAAGATTAAGAGTTATATATATGAGTTAAGCGGAATTTTGTTTGATAACATAAATTTAAACAATGAATATGTTTTTAATCTGTTTAAAAAATTTACAGATACCGAGATTTTTTGTTTATTGGACAAATTTGGAATAAGTGAGGAAAAAATTATTGATTTTGTAAAGAATGGATATATAAAATTTATAAAAAATATAGCGCCAGGATTTATAAAAAATTTGAATACATCGCATATTGTTGAGGAAAAAATAAATAATTTTGATATGAAATTTACAGAGGAGCTTATATTGTCTATAACAAAAAAGGAGCTTTCGGCTATAACATATTTTGGAGGGGTATTAGGTTTTGTTATAGGCATTGTGCCTGCTGTTTTAAGTAATATTTAACCGACAGAATAAATTCCCGCCTTTTAGGCGGTGAATTTATTCTTTTATACATAGGAGCGGTAAGCTCCGTATGTATAAAAAGCGTTGAGGGACGAAACGCTTGTCGGTTATGAGTATTTTTATGAAATAAAAATACGAATAGTCTCGGAAGTGTAAACTCCATATATATAAAAAGCGTTGAGGGGACGAAACGCTGTTGGTTATGAGTATTTTTATAGAATAAAAATGTGGTATTTGATATGGGGAAAAAGTATGTTACCTATATTTTCAATTATAATTTCTATTGGACTACCTATTTTTGCTATGTATAAAATTGAAAAAAATGGCATAACACGCTGTCATTATATGTTTTCGGTAGTCAGCTTTATATTTTGCTCATTTGCTATGATACAAGAGATATATACTATAAAGCATAGACTTTTATCAAACGACATAGGTGGTATTGAAGACACTATTGGGGCTGTTTTAATTATATGTGTTGTTCTTTTGATTGTAACAGCTATTTTAAATATTTTTTTATTGGCGATTATATTTGATGAACGAAATAAATAGAGCAACATAAACAATTTAAGAGTCTTAATTTTAGCCGTATATTAAAAAAATTTAATAATTTGCCGCTTTTTGTTATATATTAACGTTTGTTTGTATACATCAAAAAGCGGTGTTTTTGTGTAATTAATTTAAATTTAATAAAACTTAATAT
>CATJUP010000058.1 GCA_949743655.1 uncultured Eubacteriales bacterium | reverse complement strand
CTTTAACAACATTTTTAATATGATAAACCATGTCGTCCACAGTAACGCCTACTGTTCCCTTCATGCCAAGCATATTCATACCAAGGGAATCGCCTACAAGTATCATATCAACCTTGCTTAAATTTACAAGCGTAGCAGACATAAAGTCATAGCAAGCTACCATTGAAACTTTTTTGTCAGAATTTTTTGTTGCCATAATTTCAGGTACTGTAATTTTTTTCTTCATGCTTTATAATCCCCCTTAAATTTTAAACTTTATGCGCCTACAAACTGCGCAAATCAAGTTAAAATAAATTATACACTATCGCAAACCAAAAATAAATATAATTATTGTTCAATTTTTGTGTTAAATAAAAAACAATTTTCGTCATTTTGGTAAATTTTGATATTTTTACTTTGTTGTATAAATTATTCGTATTTTTACTTTGTAAAAATACTCATAACCTTATGCCGTTGTAAAACAACGCCAATTCATTGTAAGTATGCACTTACAATGAATTTTAGATTAAGTCGCCTTAATTAAAATTAAGGAGACTTAATCTGTCGGTTAAAAAACAATTTTCGTCATTTTGGTAAATTTTGATATTTTGCCATTACAATATATAAAACCTTGAGGGCGCTGCCCTCAAACTCCCGCAAGGAGCTTAGCCCCTTGACCCTTCTAAAACCGCGCAAACACGCGGTTTTATTTAGTATTATAGTTTTGCCAATAACATTTACATATAATGGTTAATGTTAAACTCTTTCAACAGAAAGTGTAACATTTTCGCCGTTTACGTTCCATTCTTTTGTATATCCGCTTAAAATACCATTTGTAAACTCGTCAGCAAGTACATCCTTTTTAATTGAGTCAATATTGTTTTCTATTATCGAAGCTATTTTATCATTTTTGTCACAACCAATTTTAATTCTGTCCATAACCTCAAAATCAGCCTCTTTACGCATTGTTTGAACTTTGCTTACTATTTCTCTTACAAAGCCTTCTTCAATAAGTTCCGGCGTAAGATTTGTGTCAAGCACAACCGCAAGTTTTGAGTCCGCTTCTGTAACAAAGCCGCTTCTTTCAGTAACCTCAACAAGTACATCACTTTCCGAAAGTGTTATGTCTGTTCCATCTATATTAAATGTTATTGTTTCACCATTTCTAAGTTTAGGCACAATATCGCTTCCGTCAGCCTCAGCAAGATATGCTTTTATTTTAGGCACAAGTTTTCCATATTTTGGTCCAAGCGTTCTAAGTTGAGGTTTCATACTGTAGCCAGTAAGTCCGTCAGTGCTTGTTGTAAACTCAACTTTTTTAACATTAAGCTCATCGGCTATAATATCAATATACATCTGCGGCAAAGGCTCGGCACATTTTACATACATCATTCCAATAGGCTGACGATTTTTTATATTGGCTGAATTTCTTGCTGCTCTTCCGTTTACTACTATATCAAGAACAGTTTCCATATTGTTTTCAAGTTCTTTATCAATCATAGTTTCGTCATATTTAGGGAAAAGCGTAAGGTGTACGCTTTCATGAGCCGTTTTATCAAAATTAACAACAAGGTTTTGATATATTTCCTCTGTAACATATGGTACAAAAGGTGCAGCAACACGGCTAAGAGTTGTAAGAGCAGTGTAAAGCGTCATATATGCGTTAATTTTGTCCTGTTCCATGCCTTTAGCCCAAAATCTCTCACGGCTTCTTCTTACATACCAGTTGCTAAGCTCGTCAACAAAACTGTTGAGCGCTCTCGCTGGTTCTGTAATTTTGTAGTTATCAAGATTTTCGGCTGTTTCTTTAACAAGTGTGTTAAGTTTAGATAGTATCCACTTATCAATAGCCGGAAGTTTGTCATATTCCAAATTGTATTCCATAGGGTTAAACTGGTCGATTTCGGCATAAAGCACATAAAACGCGTATGTGTTCCAAAGTGTTCCAAGGAATTTTCTTTGTGTCTCATTTACTTGTTCCTCGTCAAAACGGCAAGGCAGCCATGGCGCACTGTTTACAAAGAAAAACCATCTTATGGCGTCAGAGCCCTGTTTATTAAGTATATCCCATGGGCTCACTACATTGCCTTTATGTTTGCTCATTTTAAGACCATTTTTGTCTTGAACATGACCCATTACAATACAATTTTTAAAATCTGACTTATCAAACAAAAGTGTGGATATAGCAAGCTGTGAGTAGAACCAGCCTCTTGTTTGGTCAATAGCCTCGGTAATATAATCAGCCGGAAATCTTGACTCAAATTCCTCTTTGTTCTCAAACGGATAATGAAATTGTGCAAAAGGCATAGCGCCCGAATCAAACCAACAGTCTATAACCTCTGGTACTCTTGTCATATGTTTTCCACATTTTGGGCATTTTATGTGTACTTTATCAATATATGGTTTATGAAGTTCTATCTCATCTGGGCAGTCATCAGACATACTTTTTAATTCTTCAATACTTCCTATAGCATGTCTGTGTCCGCACTCACATTCCCAAATAGGTAAAGGTGTGCCCCAATATCTTTCTCTTGAAAGTCCCCAGTCAATAACATTTTCAACAAAGTTACCCATACGACCTTCTTTTATATTCTCAGGCATCCAATTTACAGAACGGTTATTAGCCACAAGTTTGTCTCTTACGGCAGTCATTTTTATAAACCATTCCTCTCTTGCGTAATACAAAAGCGGTGTGTCGCATCTCCAGCAGAAAGGATAACTATGCTCAAAAGGAATAGCGGCGAAAAGTCTGTTATTTTCTTTAAGATATTTAATAACCATTTTGTCGCCATCTTTTACAAAAACGCCATTCCATGGTTTAACTTCTTTTGTAAAATTACCACGTGTATCAACATACTGACGGAAAGGAAGACCATAATCTCTGCACACTCTTGCGTCATCCTCACCAAAAGCGGCTGCTAAATGTACTATTCCAGTACCCTCTGTGAGAGTTACATAATTATCAGCTACAATTTTAAAACCATTCTCGTCATCACATATAAAGTCGAATATAGGCTCATACTTATATCCTACATAATCTTTGCCCGTTTTTCTCTCAATTATCTCAGTTTCGGTATCAGTTCCAAAAACTGTCTCAATAAGCGCCTCGGCAAGTATATATGTCTCACCATTAGCTTTTAATTTTACATATGTCTCGTTAGGATTTACACAAAGACCAACATTTGAAGGAAGTGTCCATGGTGTTGTTGTCCATGCCAAAACATACGTGTCATCGTTTTTAATTTTAAATTTAACTATAGCCGAAGTCTCTTTTACATCTTTATAGCCTTGCGCAACCTCATGGCTTGAAAGAGCTGTTCCACAGCGTGGGCAGTAAGGCACAATTTTATGACCTTTGTATAAAAGCCCCTTATCCCATATTTTTTTAAGCGCCCACCATTCAGACTCTATATAGTTATTTTGATAAGTTATATAAGGCTCTTCCATATCAGCCCAAAAGCCCAGGCGGTCACTCATATCTGTCCATTCTGAAAGATATTTCCAAACACTTTCTTTACATTTTTTAATAAATGGTTCAACACCATAACCCTCAATTTGAGGTTTTCCGTCAAGACCCAAAAGTTTTTCAACCTCAAGCTCTACAGGAAGACCATGTGTATCCCAGCCAGCTTTACGAAATACATTCTCACCCTTCATTACATGATAACGGCATATTACGTCCTTTACACTTCTTGTTATAACATGACCTATATGCGGTTTACCGTTAGCTGTAGGCGGTCCGTCATAAAAAGTCCATTTATCACCGTTTTCTCTTTGTGTAAATGTCTTTTTAAAAATGTCTTTGTCTTTCCAAAACTTTAATACTTCTTTCTCCCTCTCTACAGGATTAAGACTTGCAGAAACTTTTTGATACATTTTTTAATACCTCCGTTTAAAATATATCCATTATAAATGTTTTTAAACATTATCTAACAAATAAAAAAACCGTCCCATAACAGGACGGTTAATCCGCGGTGCCACCTGATTTAACGCCTTTATAGGCGTTCACTTAACAACACATAGTGTTTTTACTGTAACGTGTAAATAACGTCAGAAACTACTAAAATTCATTCCTGCCACTCCGAGATGATTTTTTGATATTTTTTACTCGTTTCGGGCTTACACCAACTCCGACTCGCTGTGACTTTCAAAAATACATACTGTTCTCTTCAATGTGTTTAACGGTAGTATTATATATTATAAAAATTATTTTGTAAAGTTTTTTTTAACAGTGCAATAAATATTAATTAAAAATAATTGTAAAAGTTTATTATTATTGTTGTTTTTTTTATTAAAAGGGGGTATAATTTTTAACTAATATTTACGTAACGAATGTTAATTGGTAAACAAATAAAAAGACTGTTGTCTGAAAGGAAGCACAAAAATGTATAGAAACGACCTGTCACTTCTAACAGATTTTTACGAAATGACAATGATGCAGGGGTATCATAAAACAGAGCAGGAAAATAAAATAGCAGTATTTGATGTTTTTTTCAGGGATAATCCGTCAAAAGGCGGTTATGCCATAGCGACGGGATTGCAGCAAGTAATAGAATATATAGAACAACTTCATTTTAGTGATTGTGATTTAGACTATATTAAAAGTTTAAACGTATTTAACGATGAGTTTATTGAGTATTTAAAAAATTTTAAATTTACTGGTGAGATTTATGCTATACCAGAGGGAACAGTTGTATTTCCAATGGAACCGCTTTTGAGAGTAAAAGCGCCAATAATGCAGGCGCAGCTTGTTGAAACAGCTATATTAAACATAATAAATCATCAAAGTCTTATAGCCACAAAAGCGTCAAGGGTAGTATGGGCAGCTCAGGGTGACCCTGTGCTTGAGTTTGGTCTTAGGCGCGCTCAAGGACCAGATGCTGGCACACTCGGTGCGCGCGCGGCTATTATAGGCGGTTGTTCTGGAACAAGCAATGTTCTTGCCGGAAAACTTTTTGACGTGCCTGTAAAAGGCACTCATGCCCACAGTTGGGTAATGAGTTTTAATTCCGAAATCGAAGCATTTAGAACATATGCAAATAAATTTCCAAACGACTGTACACTTCTTGTTGATACTTATAATACTCTTACACAAGGTGTTCCTGATGCTATAAAGTGTTTTGAGGAAATGCGCGAAAAAGGCATAGAGCTTAAACATTATGGAATACGTCTTGACAGCGGCGATTTGGCGTATCTTTCAAAACGTGCTCGCAAAATGCTTGATGACGCCGGATTTAATGATGCTGTTATAAGTGCCTCAAGCGACCTTGATGAAAATCTTATAGCAAGCCTTAAAATTCAAGGCGCTAAAGTAGGGGCATGGGGCGTTGGTACAAGACTTATAACATCTAACGACTGCCCTTCATTTGGCGGTGTATACAAACTGTCCGCCGAAACGGACGAAAACGGCAACTTTGTGCCTAAAATAAAACTTTCAAATAATACAGCTAAAATAACTATACCAGGAATTAAAAAAGTAATAAGAGTATATGATAAAGAAACAAATAAAATAAAAGCTGATTTAATAGCTCTTGAAAGTGAATGTTATAGTGACGAAATGCCTCTCACTCTTTTTGACCACAACGCCACATGGAAAACAATGACTCTACAGCCTAAAAAATATTATCTAAGAGAGTTACTTGTTCCAGTATTTATAGATGGAAAATGTGTATACAAATCCCCTTCTGTAATGGAAATAAAACAAACTGCACAAAAAGAGCTTGACACACTTTGGGAAGAGCACAGAAGACTATCAAACCCACATATACTTCCTGTCGACCTTTCAGAGCCGCTTTATCTCCTGCGTGAAAAAATGATACGCTCTCTTGGTTAAATTCCTTTCTTTCTTGAAAGAAAGGAAGCGAAAGAACTTTGACTTTATGTATTATGTGCAAGCACTTTTGGCTAAACCACTTTAGTTTTTATTAAACATAAATATATATTTTTTTAAAAGAAATTAAATTTATTTACAGTATAAAACCGCGCATTTGCGCGGTTTTAATATTACTCTATTATTTTTGTTATTGTTTTCATATTTGTTGACGTGTTAATCAAATACTCGCATTTAAAAGTATCGCCTAAATCAAAGTCTCTTATTTTTTCTAAAACACCTTCATCATAAACCTGTAAAACCTCAACATTGCCGTCTATAACAACCTCAACACTATGTCCGTCATTAAGCCCGCCAAACTTACACTCAGCGGTATAAATATCACCACTGTTATCATAAAATCCTGTATAAGGCTTGTCCGCTGGTATAATTATATTGCTGTCAATAGTTATAGGCTCGTCATTTTCGGTACAAAAATATACATCACTCTCACCAAAGTTATATTGCAGCGTGCGTTTTACGCTGTCAAATATCTCTTGGCAAAGCTGATACATATCGTAAACAAAAAACTCGTCTTTTTGTTCCTCTGGTGCTCCTGTAAATATAGCCGATGTTTTAGCAAAACATACCTTCATACCATAATCCTCAATTTTTACATCGCCAACAATATCCAAATTCCACCCTGTAAGTTCTGAAATCTGCTGTATAAGTATCTCTGGCGTAATATTTTCAGTATACTCAAAATTATACTCTTTAAACTCATCATCCATACCAATATATATAACTGCGCTGTTTTTATCTAACTCGTTATTTTGGGTATTGTCTGACACCTTTTTACATGAAACAAACGACAAAAGCGTTAAAAGCGCTACAATAACAGTTATAG
>CATJUP010000057.1 GCA_949743655.1 uncultured Eubacteriales bacterium | reverse complement strand
CTGCTAACAAATGTATAGTCTGTTTTGACACTTTAGCGCCGTGTACTACCGTACGGTTTTATCCATAGGATACTGTCTTAAACCGTACGGTAGTATATTCGGCGCGAGTTATGCAAAACATAGTGGCGTGTTTGTAGCTAAAAACCAACCTTGGAGCAACCCCAAAGTATTAAGACCAGAAAACCCAACATATTTTTATTTAGTATAACATATTTATTAAAAAAGTCAATAGTTTTGCTATATTTTTGCAATATTACTTGAAATAAAACTAAAAAGAATGTATAATTTTGTATAAATAATTACAAATTTTAACTATATTAATATATATAAGAAATAAATGAAAGGAAGGGGTTAAATGAAAGAACTCACGCCTCAGGAGCAGCAGAGGCTTTGGAAAAACAGTGTTCCTCCTGTTCGTAAAATTATACTTTGGGGAAAAGATGAAAAAGAAAATCCTTGTCTGCTCATTTTGTATGGACAACAAAAGGTTGAAAGGGAAGTTAAAACATCTTCTTACTATGTTAATTATTTGTTAGAGCCGCTTGTAGTTTATACTCATTATGCTGTATTTCATGGCATAAACGGTCATTTGCCTTCTATACCTAATTTGTATTATGATTTGAATAAAGACATACTTTGTTACAAAAGAGGTTATAAAACAGCACGTTCGCATTGGGATTATGACCAAAAAACCCGTAAATATATTTATAATTTGGACATTGATGAAAAGTACATAATAAAAGAGTTTTATAAAACGGAACAAAATATAGCATTTGATTATTATAACGATACATATAACGATTATATTTCTTATATTAAATCAAATAAAATAAATTTTGAGGGCATTAAAATAGTAGAAAATCCAGGCGATTTATTTGGTTTTTATTCGGATAGCAGATACTATGATATTGTGGTAAGTATGTTCTCAAAAGAAAGGTTATATACAAGAAAAAAACTTCTTAGTCAATTTACCAAAATGTGCCCTTCTGTTGAAGAATATGAACGTATATTAAAAGTTTCAAGCGTTGAGTGGGCTTGCGGTGTTTTTCAAGAGCTTACTGAACAAAAAAATCCTATTTTGTTAGAAACAGCTAAAAATATAAAAAGCAGTAAAACTTTATGGGATAAAAATGAATATAATGAGGGATTAAAACGTTTTGTAAAACAGTATGTGTCTTTGTTTGATGAAAAACTTATTAATGAACAGAAAGAGTTTATATATAAAACTCTTCCAGAAATGGACTTTAATATTAAAGTTTTAAAAATAAATGGTCAAACACTTAAAGGCAAAGACTTAGAGGAAGAGTTAATCTCGGCTTATGACTATGATAGACTTAAATACTATTATGTTTTTGGAGAGCAAAAACTTTATGATAAAAACACATATAATGACGGAAAAAATGTGTATAACACAAAATATAAAAACACAATACAAATGGCTAAAGCCTACGATATGCCTGATGTTATAGGTAAAATAGCTTATTATATTGATACAATAAGAACAATAAGCTATTTTAAAGGCAGTGGAAGAACAGGCGCTTATAATTATTATCAGCGTTATATAAGAAGAATTATAGATGGATATAAAGCCAATAATGAAGAAAAATTTGTAATGGCTATGAGAGAAATGCTCTCAAGTTATACAGATAAAGACGGAAAAATATATTATGGTTATAGAGAAACATATTTTTCACCTGAAACATTTTTATTTAACCACTACTTTATAGCGAATGACAAAAAACAAAAAAGAGAAATTGAGGAGCTTTGGGAAAGGCATATTGATGATACTTTATACATAGTTAAAAACACAAAGGCTGTACCTGTACATGAGATTTTTTATAGAATAATAAAAAATTTAAACTCCAGACATGAGTTTGATAACTATGATTTAAAAGAACTTATACCATTATCACAAATATCATATCAAAAAACAGCGGATTTGTTTAGTAAAATAATGTTCCAAAAATTAAACGCGCTTAATAGTTTTGACGCTGATGTAATGCTTGCTTTAATGAACTCAAATACAGAAGCGCTGCAAAACACTGCTAAAAAGTATTTTGAACGTACAGGCGGAAAACTTACACCAGAATATGCCGCTAATATGCTTAAATTAAATACGATAGATATTTGGTACAGTGTATTAGAAAACAGTATAAATAGATTTACAACCCAAGAATATATAGATTTTATAAGTGCTGTTATAGAGAAATGTAGTTACTTTGATGAAAACCATATTGAGTTTTCGGAACAAATTACAGAGCTTATTAAAAACTCAGTAACAAAATTGGATGCTGCTACAGCAGAGGAAAAACAAAATGTTATAAAACAATTTATATGTTTAATGACTAACAATGCTAAAACAACTGATTTTATTTATGATATTGTTGAGGGAGTTATATTTAGCACGAATTATGTTGTACTGAGAGATATTTTACAAAATGTTGATTTGGAACATAGCGCTATAGCTGAAAAATATTATAACGCCGTTATGTTGTTAAAATCAGTAAAATATGATGTTTTTCCAAAAGACACAGTTATTTTGTCTGTATTAGAAATGGGTTCGTCAATACTTGTTAAAACACTTACAGAAATAATAGAAAGACTTAAAAATGAGATTTCAGCAAAATTTACAACAATGCTGTTGCTTTTTGAGTGCAATGTATATGCTTTAAATAAAATTGCTCAAACTGTTTTTGAAAGTATTGAAACAGAAAAAAGGGAAAAAATGCACATGCTATTGATTGACTCACCAATAGAAAGAACTTATCAATATGGGCTTAAAAAGTTGGATGATTACTATGAGGATAAAACACCAAAACAGTTTATTTATCGTATGATAGAGCACCCTTGTGTTGAAGTAAAGGCTTATATTTCTAAAAAGGTTGAAAAAGCGTTATGTGACTTAAAAGATGCTGATTTATATATTTATTATGTAAAAACGCTTATTTATATGCCAAACAAAGTAACTAAGAGCAAAGAACGTATTTATAACACAATACCAGAATTTTTAAACTATTATCCTCAAAAACAAAAAGAGATAGAAAATATATTACTTGATATTGGAAGTACAAGCAACAAAACAAATTCGGAAAGAGCACTTGTTACATTCGCTAAAATACAAAAGGAGGTATGCGGATTATGCAGGTAAATTATAAATACGCAAGCCCTTCTAAATGTGTGAAGGCTGATGATAAAACAACTTTAGGGTTTAGCCCGGATTTATCTCGTGACGAAAAAGTTTCTTTTTTGGGCAAGTTGAAACACCCTTTAATATTTCGAGACGCAATGCTTATGCTTAGAGACATTGTTATTTCGGATATGAGCAAAAAAACAAAAGAAAGACCAGAATATTTTTTATGGCTTAATGAAGAAATAGAAAGGCGTGTTAAAGAACATAAAGAGTATGTACCGCATATAAGAGAGGCACTTAAAAATAAAATAGCATCATACGATAATGTTCTTACAAAACAAAACAAGCAAATTAATGAGTTACTAACTATACAAAAAAAGTTACAATCTGAAATTAATAAATATGACGCATGGAACGATTACTATAAAATAGAAAGAGATTTTTGGAAATTTATAAAGGATAGGGATTACAATCTTTGGTTTGTATTAGACCCTGTTATTACTGTGCATAAGGACCAAGTTTCGTTTGAGGCTTTTTCTATTGATGAGTCGACATATGGCTGTTTATCTGTAAAAATGGATGAGTTTGAATTGCTTCAAGAGCCAAAATTAGGTACAACTAATATAGATTTTTCGGCTAAGCTGGAAAAAGAAATGCAGCGTTTTCGCAGCTATACAGATGTGACATTGTCTGTTGATCCAGAAGGTTTTACAATAGATAATGATATTGTGCCAGAATACATAGAAAAGAAGATTGATTTACCAGAAACATGGATTAAAGGGTTTAATCAAGTATCTTCAGCAGCAGCTTTAGACGGTATAGAATTAGAGCTTACTCCTTCGGACATGTACGACATTTGTGCTTTTTTAAGAAAGCACAAAGAAAAAAAGAGTCCTCGATATATGAAATGGATATTAGAGCCTAAAAAGAGAATACAAATAGTGTTTGAGCCTTTTGGTACTGTAATTACTTTAAACGCTGTTTATAATGGCAGCCAAAAAAGAGAGGAAAAAATTTGGGGAAGAAGACGCTGGCTTGTAGCCGAAAAATTAATACCGTTATCTAAAATGTTTTATGTGCGTTTTTTGGGCTTTGGTATGCCACAGTTCATACGTGCTGATATGGGCACAATGCAGATGACAGTAGGTTTTTCATCTTGGTCGGCTAATGACTGGGTTAAGGGAACGGCATTTAATATTATGGCTGGTTTTACAGGCAATGGAAATTATAAAGACGTGTATAAACTACTTAAAAAAGAGCGTTGCCTATCAATGGATGATATTTTTAACAGTATGTCAGATGCTAAAAAGGATAAAGTTAAAGCTGGTATTGGAATGTTATTTAGGCGTGGAGAGGGCTATTTTGATGTTGTAAACAACAAAGTGCGTTTTCGTCAGCTTTGCAATGTTCCTTTGCCGGAGGAGCTTTATGAAGTTACACAAATTGAGAAAGATGTGCAAAAATACAGTAAACTTACATTTGATAACATGAAAGTAAAATATACACATCAAAAAGAATTTATATTCTCCACAACATACAGCGAAGGACGCTGGATGCCAGAAAACAATACAGAAATTGTAATTGACCAAGATGGGCAAATAGTAAAATTAAGCTGTAGCTGTAACACATTTAAAAGGGGAGCAAGAAATATTTCCGAACCTTGCGCGCATATACTTGCGCTCTATGTAGCGTCATTTAAGTTGTTAAAATTGAAAGATTTGGAGTATGACAAAGAATATAAAATCAATGATATAATGGAGATGTTGCTATAATGGACGAAAGAGCTGAATATAGAAAACAAGTAAGCGAAATGGGTAAAAAAGAATTTACATTCTTAAAAATGCAGGAGTACGGATTTTGGCCAAGCAATTTGCCAACACCTTATGAGCGTCAGGATAATGAAACACAAGAGGATTTTGAAAATAGAAAAAAACTTATTGACGAGCTTAAAAAACTTTCGGAGCAAATATCAGACGCCTGTAATGAAAGACATCAAATAGAAATAAAAATTTCCTCTTTAAAAAAAGAATATCAAAACACATGGGATTATGAAAAAATACGTTCTGTTGTGGCACAGGAAATTATGAAAGAGTCTATACGAACACGTGCCGAACGTAAAGAGGAAAGAGAAAGACAAAAACGATTAAAAACTGAGGCGTGGAATAAACGTAAAGCCGAGAATATTCTGTTTATAGGTAAGGGATACTCAAACCTTTTATATAAAAAAGAAACGGATATACAAAAACTTGAACAAAACAATTTGCCTATAATTGAAACTGACAAAGACATTGCTAAAGTTTTAAATATAGACTATAAAACACTACGCTATTTGGCATACCATAGAGATGTAATTACATTTGATAATTACTATCGTTTTGATATTCCAAAAAAGAGCGGCGGCACACGCCACATAGCGGCGCCAAAAACACAATTAAAAATGGCACAAAAACAAATATTGGAACAAATACTTCAAAAAATAGATGTATCTGAAACAGCTCATGGCTTTATTAAAACAAAATCTGTGATTACAGGAGCTAAAGTACATAACACAAGCCCTGATTTATTAATAAATATTGATTTGGAAAACTTTTTTCCAACAATTACATTTGAGAGAGTTAGAGGAATGTATCAGTATTTAGGTTACTCAGGATATGTGTCGTCTATATTAGCTATGATTTGTACGTATTGTGAGAGAATGGCTGTTGATTTAAAAGATGAGACAAAATATATTAAAACATCAGATAGGATACTTCCTCAAGGTTCTCCAGCAAGCCCTATGATTACTAATATTATATGTAAAAGAATGGATAAACGTATTGATGGTTTATGTAAAAAATTAGGTTTTACATACACACGCTATGCCGATGATATGAGTTTTAGTTATAAAGGTGATTTAAAAAACGTGGCTATAGGCAGTTTTTTAAACAGTTTATATAAAATAATAAAAGCTGAGGGTTTTAATATTAACGAAGAAAAAACACATATTTTAAGAAAAAACAATAGGCAATATATTACAGGCATAGTAATTAATAACACAGACATAGGCGTTAGCAGAAAATGGATTAAAATATTAAGAGCATCTATTTATAATGCTAAAAAACTAAAAAGTTCTGGAGAAGCCGTGCCTAAAGACAATATAAATGAAATATCTGGAAAAATAGCATGGCTAAAAAGCGTTAATAAAAATAGATACCAAAAAATAATAAATCAAGGAACAGAATTATTAAAAGATTTAAATTAATAAAATTATATTAGAGCCGCTTTTGCG
>CATJUP010000056.1 GCA_949743655.1 uncultured Eubacteriales bacterium | reverse complement strand
TCACCGCCAAAAAGAATATTGCCTACTCCTTTTACAGTCTCCACTTCATACTTTACAGACTCCTCAAAAGCTACAACATTTCCTGTGTCAACTTTTAAAACCTCTCCAGGCGCAAGCTCTTTTGTAATAGGGTCGCCGTCAACCTCAAGAAAAGCCATTCCTTTTCCAGTAAGTTTTTGTAATATAAATCCTTCTCCTCCAAAAACTCCTGACGATATTTTTTTAGTAAACACTGCCGAAAGGTCAACACCCTCCTGCGCCGCCAAAAAAGCTCCTTTTTGAATTGTTAAGCCGTTACATTCTGAAACATTTACAGGTATTACAGCACCTGGCGCTGTAGCGGCAAAAGCTATTTTAGCCCCTTCTGTTTCGGCTGTATATGTAACCATAAAAAATGACTCACCAGATAACATTCTTCCAAAACCCTTTAAAAAACCGCCTTTAGAGTTTGTTTGCATTTTTATGCCTACACTTTGCCAAGACATACCTCCAGACTGAGTATATACCGACTCTCCTTTGGAAAGAGACATTTCAACAGCCGGTATTATGTTTCCAACTATTTCATAATTCATTGTTTTTCCCCCTTAATTATGCTAAAAAATAACAAATTAATTATAATATTAACACTTTTTATATAAAACTAAAACACTTATTTAATATTCCAACAACTGAATGGCGTACTCATTTGGAATAATTTTATACTGCTGGTACTCTCTTCTTAGATCCAAATATTTATATTGAGAAGCGTTAAGAGCAGTTTTAAAGCAATTTTGAATATTTTTTATAATATTTCTAAAAAACTCAGTTTGGTGAACAATTTCCTCAGCTTTTAACAAATCAATAGCTCTATCAGATAAACAAGGAGTTTCTGTAATTTCTATTGAGGCATCTTCTAAAATATTAAGCATTTCATCAATCTCAAAAAAGCTAAATTTCTCATACTCCTCAATAGGCTCGTTTTTAATCTTTTTACTTTCTATTTTAGACACCTGTATTAAAAGCACAGAACACCATTCTATTGCTTGATACTCACAGCCGCTAAAATCTATACCAGCAAAATACTTTTCGTCAAATATTTTTTGTTCGTCTGTTAAATCTTCACCTGTATTGTAGTAAAGTACACAGGCATAAGTATTATTGGCAAAATTATTAAAATACTCTAAACAAATATTACCATTCAAATAATTCCATAATAAATCCATTGACTCTTTTAAAATGTGTGACAATTCTTCACCATTTGATTTAAGTCCTTCTCGTATAGTGCTTACGTACTCTTCCATAACAAGCAAATTTCCAAGCAGTATAGCGCAATTATCTTTATTATCAAAAGCCTCCATAGCCATTTTACCAAAATTCATAAGCCATTTATTTGTTTCAGAAGGTTTAAGAGATGAAAAATCCGTATCAAATGTATATTTTTCCATAAATTCCTCCTGCTTATTTTATCAAAAATATATCTTTGGCATTTTGAGACGTAATATCATACACTTTATTTAGAGCAATTTGCTTTATTTGAGCGATTTTTTGGGCGGTATACTTAATCATTGTTGAGTCATTTCTTTTTCCTCTGTTTGGTACTGGCGCCAAATAAGGGCAGTCTGTTTCCAAAACTATTTTATCAATAGGTATAGCCTCAACAGTCTCAACAGTCTTTTTTGCATTTGTGTATGTTATAACGCCGCCTATGCCTATATAATAGCCAAGTTTTATATAGTCAAGCGCCATTTGAGCGCTTCCAGAGTAACAGTGTATAATACCCTTTTTTACACCACTTTGTTTTATTATATCAAAACATTCCTGTGCCGCGTCCCTTGAGTGTATTATAACCGGCATTGACAATTCTTTTGCTAATTCAAGCTGTTTTTTAAACCAATACTGTTGCTTTTTCTTGTCTTGATTATCATAATGATAATCAAGACCAATTTCGCCTATAGCACGTACTTTTTCATTATAAGCTAATTTTTTTATCTCATTTAAAATATTATCCGACATATTTTTTGTGTTGTTAGGGTGTATACCTACCGCCGAGTATATAAAATCATACTTTTTGCCTAATTCAATACCGGCTTTTGACGCTTTTAAACTCTCACCAGAATTTAAAATAAACTCAACTCCATTATATTTCATAGAACTCAAAAGCTCGTCACGGTCTTTATCAAACTGTTTATCATCATAATGGGCATGGGAGTCAAAAATCATTTTTTGCCCTCCTTATCTTACATCGCATCCGCTTTCAAACTGTTTGTCATCTGTTATAAGCGAAAGTTTTCCGTTTTTGTCAGCAGCGCATAAAATCATTCCGCAAGAAGTCTCTCCCATCATTTTACGAGGGGCTAAATTTTCAACTATAACAACTTTTTTACCCACCATTTCTTCTGGAGTATAATATTTAGCTATACCCGAAAGTATAGTTCTTACATTATCACCAACTTTTACTGTGTTTTTAAGCAACTTTTTAGAGCCTTTAACGCTTTCACTTGCTATTACCTCTCCTGTTACAAGATGTACTTTAGCAAAGTCGTCTATTGTAATTTCTTTTATCTCATCTGAGTCGTCTTCATTATTTTCCTCTTTTTGTTTTTCTTTACTAACTATAGTCTCATTTTGAGCCGCCTTAATAGCGTTTTCAAGTTCTACAAGTTCTTTTTTAATATCTATTCTTGGGAATAAAGCCGTATTTTTCTCTACTTTAATATCTTTTGGCAAAAGTCCCCATGTTCTTATAGTATCCCACTCTATAATTTTACTGTCTGATATATTTAACTGTTTTTGTATAATTTCAGGTGTTTTAGGCATAAATGGTTGTAACATTATTGATACAACTCTTATACTCTCGGCAACATTATAAAGAGCTCCCGCAAGTTTTGGCTTGTCCTCATCATTTTTAGCAAGTATCCATGGTTGTGTTTCATCTATATATTTGTTTGTGCGTCTTATAAGAGTCCATAAAGCTGAAAGAGCATCACTAAAGAACATTTTATCCATAAATCCCTCAAAACTCTCAACAGTGCTGATAGCTACAGATTTAAGGTCAGCGTCAAATTCTGTAGACATATGTTCTAAAGGAAGTTTTCCGCCAAAATATCTATCAATCATTCCAACTGTGCGTGACACAAGATTACCTAAATCATTAGCAAGGTCGGAATTTATTCTTTGTATAAGCGCCTCATTAGTAAAATTGCCGTCTTGTCCAAACGATATTTCCCTTAAAAGAAAATACCTTACAGCGTCAATTCCATATCTGTCTATTAACACTTTAGGGTCAACAACATTCCCTTTTGATTTAGACATTTTACCGCCGTCTATTACAAGCCAACCATGACCAAATATCTGTTTTGGCAGTTCAATATCAAGCGCCATAAGCATAGCCGGCCATATTATAGAATGAAAACGCACAATTTCTTTGCCTACTATATGCACATTAGCCGGCCAGTATTTTTTAAACAGTGAGTCATCGTTAGAGCCATAGCCAAGAGCAGTTATATAGTTTGTTAAAGCGTCAAGCCAAACATATATAACATGTTTAGTGTCAAAATCAACAGGTATACCCCATTTAAAAGATGTACGACTTACACAAAGATCATCAAGACCAGGTATTAAAAAGTTAGAAAGCATTTCTGTTCTTCTTGACGCAGGCTGTATAAAATCCGGATTATCCTCAATATGTTTTATAAGTCTGTCTTGATATTTTGAGAGCCTAAAAAAGTAACTTTCTTCTTTTACTTTTTCCACAGTACGTCCACAGTCAGGACATTTTCCATCAACAAGCTGATGTTCTGTAAAAAATGTCTCACAAGGCGTACAATACCAGCCCTCATATTCGGATTTATATATGTCTCCTTTATCATACAACTTTTTAAATATTTTTTTTACAGCGGCTACATGGTCATCATCTGTTGTTCTTATAAACCTGTCGTAAGAAATATCAAGAGTTTTCCAAAGTTCTTTTATTCCAGAAACAATATTGTCAACATACTCTTTTGGTGTTACCCCCATACTGTCGGCTATACGCTCTATCTTTTGACCATGCTCGTCAGAACCAGTTAAAAATCTCACATCATATCCACGCAAACGTTTATATCTAGCGAGTGTATCCGCCGCCACAGTGCAATAAGAATGACCTATATGAAGTTTATCACTTGGATAATATATAGGTGTAGTTAAATAAAATGTTTCCTTATTCAAAACATATCCCTCCAAAAATTATTATCTATTTAATGTAAATATTATAACTGTGTTTAACAAAAAATAAAAGTCATTTTTTTATTTTTAACCGCCCAAAGCATAAGCCTTAACGCTTTACAATATCCAAAAGAACTCAAAATTAGAGTAGTATTAAACAAAACAGCCAATGTTTTAAAAAGTATGTTCTTTAAAAGCAAGTTTATGAATATTATTAAAAGTAGTGAAAGGCGGGATAAAATATATGGCTGATGATAAAAGAAATTACTCAAATCACAAAATAATAATAGACGAGCGTGAAAGTATAACAATAAATGGCGTGACTGAGGTTTTATCTTTTGACGAGGAAGGAATAATGTGTTCAAGCACATTAGGTCTTATTGTTATAAGAGGAAATAACCTTCATATAAGCCGTTTGGATTTGGATGCTGAAGTTCTATCGGCAGAAGGAAGCATAAATTCGGTAGAATATGCCGATGAGCCTATAACTGGCGGCGGTATATTAAAAAGATTATTTCGGTAGGTGGACTTATGATAATCTCAGTTGGGTTTCAAGCAAAAGTATTTATGCTGTCATTTATTTGCGGAGCTGTATTTTCAGCTCTTTACGATGTTTTAAGGCTATTTAGAATATACAAAAGGCATACAAATCTACTTATATATATTGAGGATATATTATACTGGTGTGTCTGTGCTTTTTTGTTTTTTAAAATACTTTTAAGAGTTAACAATGGCGAAATGAGATTTTTTATACCATTTGGCTTTTTTTGCGGTGTTATAATATATTTTAATACTATAGGTATAATTGTTATAAAAACCGCCCAAAAAATAATTAATACAATAATATACATATTAAAGCTGTTT
>CATJUP010000055.1 GCA_949743655.1 uncultured Eubacteriales bacterium | reverse complement strand
GGACCTATGGGAGTATTTGAGTTTGAGAATTTTGCCGCTGGAACAAATGCTGTGGCTAAAACATTGTCCGAAATAGACGCTAAAACAATAATAGGCGGCGGAGACTCAGCGGCGGCTGTAAATCAGCTTGGATATGGCAATAAAATGAGCCATATATCAACCGGTGGAGGAGCATCTCTTGAATTTTTAGAGGGAAAAGAGCTTCCAGGCGTTGTGGCTGTAAACGATAAATAATAGCGAAAGGTCTGAATAATTTATGAGAAAAAAAATTATAGCTGGAAATTGGAAAATGAACAAAACACCAGCCGAGGCTGTGGAGCTTGCAAAAACACTTATAAATAAAGTCAACACAAATACTGTTGATGTTGTGTTTTGTGTTCCTTATATAGACATCATACCTGTATGTGATGTTTTAAAAGGAAGTAATATATCTGTTGGAGCTCAAAATGTTTATTTTGAGGAAAGCGGGGCATATACAGGCGAAATATCGCCTCTAATGCTTAAAAACGCTGGTGTCAAATATGTTATAGTCGGTCATTCTGAAAGACGAGAGTATTTTAATGAGACTGATGACATTGTAAATAAAAAAGTTAAAAAAGTTTTAGAACACAACATGACACCTATATTGTGCTGTGGTGAGACTTTAAAGCAAAGAGAAATGGGTATTACAATGGAACATATAAAAATGCAGATTAAAAAGGGATTTTATGGCTTAAATTCAAATGACGCCGAGAAAATTATTGTAGCTTACGAACCTATATGGGCTATAGGAACAGGAAAGACTGCTACATCAGAACAGGCTCAGGAAGTATGTGCAGGTATAAGACAAAGTTTGTCTGAGATATATTCTAACGAGACAGCTCAAAAAATACGTATACAGTATGGCGGCAGTGTAAATGGCAAAAATGCCGCTGAAATACTTTCAATGAATGATATTGACGGCGGTCTTGTAGGCGGTGCGAGCTTAAAAGAGGAATTTGCTGATATAGTAAATTATTAAGGTGGCGTATTATGAAAACTACTGTGTTAATGATACTTGATGGTTTTGGCATAAATGCTCGAACAGAAGGAAACGCTATAAAACTCGCTAAAACGCCTGTTTTAGACGATATTATAAGTAAATATCCAAATGCTGAGGGTCACGCAAGTGGACTTGATGTTGGTCTTCCAGAAGGACAAATGGGAAATTCTGAAGTTGGGCATTTAAATATAGGTGCTGGGCGCATAGTATATCAAGAATTTACGAGAATAACAAAATCTATTGAGGATGGAGATTTTTTTGAAAATAAAGGGCTTTTAAAAGCTATTGACAACTGCAAAAAAAATAACTCGGCACTCCATATTTTTGGCTTACTTTCGGACGGTGGTGTTCACAGCCATATATCACATCTCTATGCCGTTTTAAAATTAGCTAAAGATAATGACATAAAAGATGTTTTTGTGCATGCTTTTATGGACGGGAGAGACACACCGCCTAATTCTGGAAGCGGATATATTTCAAATATTGAAGAAAAAATGCGTGAAATTGGTATTGGTGAAATAGCTACAATATCAGGCAGGTATTATGCTATGGATAGAGACAATCGCTGGGAAAGAGTAGAAAAAGCGTATGATGTTATTACTTTGGGAAACGGTAACTCCGCTTTAAGCGCCGCTGAGTGTATGGCTAAAAGCTATGAAAACGGCATAACAGACGAATTTATTATTCCATGCGCTATAACAGATAAAGAGGGTAAAAAAACTGCTGTTGTAAATAATAATGACTCTATTATATTTTTTAATTTCCGCCCTGATAGAGCGAGAGAAATGACAAGGGCTTTTTGCGATAATAAGTTTGAGGGATTTAAAAGAAAAAAAGAACTCAAAGATTTAGTTTTTGTCTGCTTTACTGAATACGACAAAACTATACCAAATAAATTGCTGGCTTTTGAACAGACAGCCCCTGTAAACACTATTGGAGAGTATTTATCCAAAATTGGAAAAAAACAACTGCGTATAGCCGAAACTGAAAAATATGCCCATGTTACATTTTTCTTTAATGGCGGTATTGAAAATCCTTACGAGGGTGAAGACAGAATACTTATTCCATCGCCAAAAGTGGCTACTTATGACTTAAAGCCAGAAATGAGCGCTTATGAAGTTACAGATGCTCTTGTTGAGGCTATAAACTCACAAAAATATGATTTAATAATTATAAATTATGCTAATAGTGATATGGTAGGTCACACTGGTATTTTAGACGCCGCCAAAAAAGCTGTTGAGGCTGTTGACAGTTGTTTAGAAAAAGTTTTAAAAGCTGTTATAGACACAAACTCTGTTTGGTTTATATGTGCTGACCATGGTAACAGTGACCAAATGATAGATTATGAAACAAAAGAACCTTTTACAGCGCATACAACAAACCCTGTTCCATTTATATTAGTAAATTATACTGATGGAATTAAACTTAGACAGGGTGGCAGATTGGCTGATATAGCACCTACTATACTTGACATAATGGCTTTGCCTATACCTAATGATATGACAGGAAAAACACTCCTTGAGGGAGAATAAATAAAAGAAAGGGACGTTAAATAATGAAAACTTTTTTAGAAATAATTGATGTATACGCAAGAGAAATACTTGATTCGAGAGGAAATCCTACAGTTGAGGTTGAAGTAACGCTTGAAGGAGGCATAATGGGGCGTGCCGCTGTTCCTTCAGGCGCATCAACAGGCGCTTTTGAGGCTGTTGAGCTGCGTGACAATGAGAAAGAAAGATATGTTGGAAAAGGTGTATTAAATGCCGTTGATAACGTAAATAATGTAATAGCGGATGAAATTATAGGTATGAACGCTCTTGATCAAGTATCGGTTGATAAAGCAATGATAGCGCTTGATGGTACGCCTAATAAGGCTAAACTTGGTGCTAATGCTATACTTGGCGTGTCAATGGCAGTTGCAAGAGCGGCGGCAGAAGCTCTTGATTTACCTCTTTATCAGTATTTAGGTGGATTTAATGCAAAAAGAATGCCTGTGCCTATGATGAATATTATGAATGGAGGAAAACATGCCGACAATACTGTTGATCTTCAGGAATTTATGATAATGCCTGTAGGCGCTAAAAGTTTTGCAGGCGCTCTTAGAATGTGCGCTGAGGTTTATCATAACCTTAAAGACGTATTAAAAAGTAAATCTCTTTCTACTGCTGTAGGTGATGAGGGCGGTTTTGCTCCTGACCTTCCTACACCGGATAGCGTAATAGACCAAATTCAGGAGGCTGTTGAAAAATCTGGTTATAAATGGGGAGAAGATATAAAAATAGCTCTTGACCCGGCTACAAGTGAGCTTTTTGATAAGAAAGACGGAAAATATCATTTCCCTGGTGAAAGTAAAATGGCAGGGCATGATATTGTTAGAACAAGTGAAGAAATGGTTGAAATGTGGAAGGCTCTTTGTGAAAAATATCCTATTATATCCATTGAAGACGGGCTTGCTGAAGAAGACTGGGCAGGCTGGCAGTTACTTACAAAAG
>CATJUP010000054.1 GCA_949743655.1 uncultured Eubacteriales bacterium | reverse complement strand
TCTTTGGGCAAAAATTTATATCATTTTTTTATATTACTCTTCCTCTTCCTCATCATCTTCAACATCACACTCATCGCACTCTTCACAGTCCCAATCGTCATAAAAATCTTCATCTTCAGCACAATCACAGTGTTTTTTAGCTAACATAGCCGCAACACCCACAGCTACAGCCGCCAAAGCCACAAAAACACCAATTAGTATATAAAGAGTTCTTTTTTCATCATTACTTTTTACGTCTTTTATAATAGACCTTAAATCTTCAACACTAAAACTTCTCATTTAAACATCCTCCTTAAAATTTTAACAATAGTTTTTAAAAAAATTCCTCTCATCAGAAAAACTATCTTTGTTAATCTCACTAAAAACTTGATAAGCCTTTTTTAAAATTTGTCTTTCATCATTAAATTTAAGCAGATGATAAGCCTCATGGAATTTATAAAATCCCGCATCCGCGAAAAACTCTTCTTTCTGCGGCTTGCTAAAAAATGAATTAGTTTTCATAAGATACCAATGTACGGTTTTATTTATTATATCCTCATCACCATGAAAACTATACTGCGTTTTTCCAACGTATTTTATTATATTGGCTGTCGAACCTGTTTCTTCATAAACTTCTCTTAAAGCTGTTTGATGATGCAGTTCGCCTAGTTCTACCGAGCCTTTAGGCAAAACCCAGCCCATATATTTACCATTTTGGTTTTTGTATAAAAGCAGTATTTTCCATTTATAAATTACAATGCCGCCGCAGCTGACTACTTCTGTCACATTTAATACCCCCGGTCAAAGATTATTTGTATTTTTAATTTATAAAAACGCTCATAACCTTCGGTTAAATTCAACTACGACTACCCTTAGTATATATTATTTGCTATAATTTTTCAACAACTTTGATTATTTTTTAAATGGGGATTTAAAACTTAATATTTTAATTTTTCTAAGTCCAATTACCCACAAAAAAAATATATAAGGCAAAAATACAAAAATATAAAAATCCCCAAATAACAGTATTATTAAATTATAAATTCCATGTATAAAATACGGATAAAAAAAAGTTTTTAATATATAAACAGCGCCCTTTTTATAGTATGAAAAATATGCAAATTCATAACCCATAAATAAAGAAAATAAAAAATGCCCTGGCACAGAAAAAACAGCTCTCATAACAGCAGTATCAATTCCGCCCAAATCAGGCGAGTATACATATATTATATTCTCTGCCCAAGCGAAACCCAAAGACACATAAACACTATAAAATATAGCATCAAATGGTTCATTAAGATTTGGATTTTTAAACATAAGAAAAAATAAAAAAATAAATTTTACAAATTCCTCAACGCCAGCCGAAATAATAAAAGCCGAAAACAGCGCATTATCCGTATTAAACAAATTTTCTATAAATATATCAATAGCTATAACATAAGCTGCCGAGAAAAAACCAAATAATATTGTTGTAAAAAGCATATAATTCGGCTCTTTCTCGTATTTATCTTTTATATAAATAAATAAAATAAGCATAAATACAGGCGCTGACGCCAACTGTAAAAGCATAACAGTTTACCTCCATAAGTTATTGTTTGCAATTACAGATGTATTTAACCAAAAAATTAATTTTCAGCCTATGTTATTTATAATTATGTGTTTTTAACATACTCTTTAAATTTAGAAACCGTTTCTTCGTCCATATAAGCTCGTATTTCAGTTACTTCTGCTGTATATTCTTCACTTATTATCTCACATTTGCCATAAATATTGTTTAAAAGTCCTCCATTTGAGTATGGTATAACAACTTTTACATCTTTTTTAAATGATTTAATAACACGCTCTATTTCTGCTAAAAGCCTATTAATGTCATCACTATTTTTAGCTGATATATTTATACTTGACACACAGTTTTTATCTAAAGGCGCGCGTTCGGACTTATCCATTTTGTTAAAAACAGTAATTACTGGCTTTTGTTCACATCCTAAATCTTTTAAAGTATCATAAACAACTTTAATATGGTCATCAGCTAAAACATTAGACGAGTCAACAACATGTAAAAGTATATCAGCGTAACTTAATTCTTCAAGGGTTGCTTTAAAAGCCTCAACAAGGTGATGAGACAATTTTTGTATAAAACCAACTGTATCCGTTAGCATTATATTTGTTCCATTTGGTAGTTTTGCAAGTCTTGTTGTTGTATCAAGCGTAGCAAACAGCTTGTCTTCCTCAAGCACTCCCGCATTTGTAACACCGTTTAATATAGTTGATTTTCCGGCATTTGTATAACCAACAAGTGAAACAACAACCATTCCTTTCTTTTTTCTTTGGTTTCTTAAAAGTTCTCTATGAGTGCGTATATCATTAAGGTCATTTTTAAGCTCCGATATACGTTCTTTTATATATCTTCTGTCAGTCTCAAGTTTTTTCTCACCCGGACCACGTGTTCCTATACCACCGCCAAGCCGCGACAATGACGCTCCTAATCCAGTAAGACGCGACAATCTGTATTTTAACTGGGCAAGTTCCACTTGTATTTTTCCCTCGCTTGATACAGCCCTTTTAGCAAAAATATCAAGTATAACCATTGTTCTATCCATAACTTTTGTGTCAACAATCTCCTCAATATTTTTTAACTGTGCCGATGAAAGTTCATCATCACACACAATGCCAGTAGCGTCTAACTCCAAAACAAGGTTTTTAAGTTCCTCCGCTTTTCCTTTTCCTATATAAAGCGCCGCGCTCATATGCTCTCGTTTTTGAACAAGCCTTCCAACCTCTATAGCGCCTGCCGTATCCACAAGTTGAGAAAGCTCATCAAGAGATGCCTCAACATTACTTTTACCAGTATCAACACCTATTAAAATTACTCTTTCTTGCAATTCTTCTGTTGAGTGAAGTCGTACATTTTCAGCCATTTTATCACCTCCCAATATATTTACAAAAATCGCGCTTACGCGCGATTTTCGTAAACTATTACTATTAAAATTTATACTTAAATTAAAAATCAAACTCAACATCGGAAAGTCTTTTATAAATCTCTCCCATAACTTCCTTTTCCTCATTTTCGCCAAGGGCAAGGAAAGTAACCGAAAATCTTACATAAGGCTCTACCTCATCCCAAGGCACTGTTGATATAAGTTTTTCTCTTAAAAGCCACTGACTAAAGTCCTCAGCCGTTTTAAATTTTTCTCCGCCTTTTATTCCCTTTGGCGCTTTTACGTACATATAAAATGACGCTTTAGGCTTTTTAGCTTTAAATCCAAGTTTTTTAAGAGTATTAGCAAGCATAGCATGCCTTCTTGAATATTTTTCTGCTGTTTCACGAGTTATTTCAGGATGTTCAAGAGCGTATTTTCCCGCAAGCTGAATAGCATGGAACTGTCCTGAGTCGTTATTATCTTTTACAGCGCCCAAAGCCCTTATTACAAGTGAGTTGCCTGTTACAAAAGCCATTCTCCAACCAGTCATGTTAAATGCTTTGCTTAATGAATGTATTTCAACACCAACATCTTTAGCGCCACTTACAGAAAGAAAACTTAAAGGTTTTGTTCCATCAAATGTTAGTGCCGCATAAGCTGCGTCTTGCACAACAATAATTTTATATTTTTTAGCAAATCTTACTACTTTTCTAAAAAACTTCTCAGTTGCAAATGCGCCTGTAGGATTGTTTGGATAATTTATATAAAGTATTTTAGCTCTCTCAAGTATATCCTCTGGTATTGAGTCTAAATCAGGCAAAAAGTTATTTGACTCAAGTAAAGGAAGCTCATAAACCTCTCCTCCAAGCCATTTTGTCATATTTGCCAATACACCATATCCAGGAACAGTAACAAGCGCCACATCACCAGGGTTTATAAATGCTTGTGGAAGCATAGCAAGCGCTGGTTTAGAGCCTATTGAGTGCAGAACCTCTGTTGTTGGGTCAATATCAATAACACCATACACATCATTCATATACTTTGATGCCGCTGTCATAAAAGGTTCACGTCCATTATCTGTATAACCCCTGTTTTCCCAAACAGCCGCTTCTTTAGCTAATGTACCAACAATACCCATATCCGCCATAGCATCAGGCTCTCCAACACCAAGGTCTAAAACTTTCATATCAGGGTGAGCAGCCTCAGCCGCACGTCTTGCTCTTTTAATTTTTTCAAATTTATACAAAACTGTGTCCTTGCCAAATTTTTTTCCGCCTATTCTTTCCGAAATAAGTTTTTGAATATAACTATCAGCCATTAAAAATCCCTCCCTATTATTTTAACCATACACCGTCAAAAGAATACATTGCCGGACCTGTCATATAAACATGGTTATTATCACTTTTCCATTCTATTGTAAGCTCTCCTCCTAAAAGCTCAACAGTCACTTTTCTTTTGCAAACTCCTTTTAAAATTGACGCTACCACAGTAGCGCATGTTCCTGTTCCGCAAGCCCATGTCTCGCCGCTTCCTCTTTCCCAAACACGCATTTTGAGATAGTCATCTGATATTTTCTCAACAAACTCAACATTTACTTTTTTAGGAAATAACTCATTTACCTCAACTACTTTGCCATACTTTTCAACATCAAAGTTTTTAACATCATCAACATATGTAACCGCATGAGGATTACCCATTGATACGCATGTAAAACTAAAATTCTTATCAAGTATTGATAAACTCTCATCTATTACAGGGTATTTTTTACTTAAAACAGGTATTTCTTCCGCTTTTAATATAGGCTCTCCCATATCAACAGTAACTGTATTCACAAAGCCATCATCGCCCAAATGCAGTTCAAGATATTTTATGCCTGCTAAAGTGCTTATTGATATTGATTTCTTATCTGTCAATTTTTTGTCATAAACGTATTTTCCAACACATCTTATGGCGTTACCACACATCTCAGCTTCAGAACCATCTGCATTAAACATTCTCATTTTAAAATCTGCCTCTTCGCTTTTACATATAAGCACAAGCCCATCAGCGCCAACACCAAAATGTCTTTCACTCATAGCTATTGATAGTTTTTCTGGCTCGTCAACTTTTTCGTCAAAAGTATTTATGTATATATAATCGTTTCCACAGCCCTGCATTTTTGTAAATTTCATAATTCTGCCACCTTAAAAATAAATTTTAACTTAAAAAAATATTATTAAGATTATACCACAAACAGGTAATATTTAAAAGTTATAAAATAATATATTTAATTAAATTTATTTTTATAAAGCTCTAAACTATATATCATTATGTACATCAAACACAAACATACACCAACATAAGTGTATTATGTCGATGTACTTTTTATTATAAACTATTTTTTGGTATTAAAACACAATTTAATGTATATTTTCTGCCTCTCGTCCAACACCATAAATAGCGTCAAGCCTTCCATATATGCTAAGGCTATAAAGCCCTGCCAAACCAATAAGCGCAAATATTATACGTGCCACAAAACTTAAAGAACCATTAAACACAGTTGTAACAAGATTAAAATCAAAAAATCCTACAAGTCCCCAATTTAAAGCTCCTATTATTACTAATGTAAGCGAAAACCAATCAATAAATTTCATTAATAATACACCTCCTTATAATTATAATATATGTTTTCCGATTAATATTTTAATTATTCTTTTTCAAAAATATCGCATATGTTTTTTAAATCCAAATTTTTAATATTTCCGCATGCTGACACAGAAATTTGCTCGAAATCAAATATTTTTTCTGCCACTGCTTTTACACTTTCGGCTGTTACTTTTTCGGCGTCTTTTATAATTTCTTCAGGTTCTTTAGCATAACCAAGCATAAGTGTATTAACCCCATTTGATGTCATACGGTTTAAAGTGCTTTCGCCACCAATTATAAAACTGCTTATAAGCTGTGTCTTTGTTTTATTCAAAAGAGTTTCTGATATTTTATTGTTTTTAACTTCATTTATACATTCTTTTATTATTCGGCATACACTTTCAGTTTGAAAAGGATTAAGCGCTGTGTATATTATAAAAGAACCAACATTCTCATAAGCTGACGGAGCACTAAATATTGTGTATGAAAGTCCATTTTCCTCACGTACTTTTTGAAAAAGTATTGAGCTCATTCCGCCGCCAAATATTGTGTTAAGCACTGTGTAAGGATATTTCATTTCATCCTCTCTTTTGTAGGCCGGAAAAGCCAAAGATAAATGCAGTTGTTCTGTGTCTTTTTCTTCAAAACATAAAGCTCTATTATAAACTGGCTTACAAAAACTGTTTAAATTTTCTATTTTTTCTATTTTTCTACTTCCAAAAACATTCTCAAGTTTTTGAAGCATTTCTTTTGTCTCAAAATTTCCTACAACAGATATAACTATTTTTTCGTTAGTATAATGTGTTTTAAAGTAATTTTTTATTACGTTATTATCAAAATTTGATATTGTTTTTTCTGTTCCAAGTATAGGATGTGCAAGAGGAGAATTTTTCCATATATTCTCTTGCAACATATCATGTACCCTTTCTTCAGGGTCATCATAATACATATTTATTTCTTCTGTTATAACTCCGCGCTCCTTTAAAATATCGTTTTGGTCAAATTTTGAGTTTAAGAACATGTCGCTTAAAACATTCAGCGCTTTATCAAAATGTTTATCTAATGTTCTAAAATGATAGCATGTATACTCTTTTGAGGTATATGCGTTTATTTGTCCTCCAAGTTCATCCATTTCTTCAGCT
>CATJUP010000053.1 GCA_949743655.1 uncultured Eubacteriales bacterium | reverse complement strand
TTTTTATTCCATAAAAAATCCGCAAACCGATACAGTCTGCGGTATATTTTATTTATATCTAAAGTGTCGTTTTAATTGTAATAATTTTATTATATAAACCAATTAACGATTATTTTTTAGCATCTTTAATTGAAAGATTAAGCCTTCCTTGCTGGTCTATTTCCATAAGTTTAACAACAACATCATCGCCTACATTAAGCACATCTTCAACTTTATTTACACGCTCTTTTGATATTTTTGATATATGAACAAGTCCTTCTTTTCCAGGCGCTATTTCAACAAACGCTCCAAAATTCATAAGTCTTGTTACTTTTCCCTCATATATCATACCTGGCTCTGGCTCCATTGTAATTACCTTAATCATGTCAACGGCTTTTTGCATCATTTCTGTGTCTTCGCCTTTTATAAACACTCTTCCATCGTCCTCGGTATCAATAGTACAGCCTGTTACCTCTATAATCTTTTTAATCGTCTTTCCTCTTGGTCCTATAAGCTCTGATATTTTTTCAACATCAATAGTGAGATTAACAATTTTAGGTGCGTATTTTGAGAGTTCTTTTCTTGGCTCGGCTATACATTTAAGCATTACTTCATCAATTATATAATCTCTTGCACGTTTTGTTTGTTCAAGTGCCTGTTCAATCATTTTAAAAGTAAGCCCTTTTATTTTCATGTCCATTTGTATAGCTGTAATGCCTTTGTGAGTTCCGGCTACTTTAAAATCCATATCCCCAAAAAAGTCTTCAAGACCTTGAATATCAGTCATCATAACAAAATCATCATCGTCATCGCCTGTTACAAGCCCAACAGATATTCCAGCTACAGGACGTTTTATAGGTACGCCTGCCGCCATAAGCGAAAGTGTTGAGCCGCATATACTTGCTTGGCTTGTGGAACCGTTTGAACTCATAATATCTGATACAAGTCTTATAACATAAGGAAACTCCTCCTCATCAGGTATAACTGGAAGAAGTGCTCTTTCTGCAAGCGCGCCATGACCAATTTCACGGCGTCCAGGTCCCCTTGATGTTTTTGCCTCTCCTGTTGTAAAGCCTGGCATATTGTAATGGTGTATATATCTTTTGGATACTTCTGAAGAGTCAAGACCATCAATTTTTTGAATTTCTGCCATAGCGCCTAAAGTAGTAACTGTAAGGCATTGTGTCTGTCCTCTTGAAAAAAGCGCCGAGCCATGTGTTCTTGGTAAAATATCAATTTCTGCACTAAGTGTACGAAGCTGCTCCAATTCCCTTCCATCTGGTCTTTTATGCTCTCTAAGTATCATATTGCGCACTGTCATTTTCTCAAATTTATAAATAGCGTCATCTATTATAGTCTCAACTTTTTCTTCTTCGCCAGATATTTCGGCTACTTTTTCGGAAAGACTTGATATTACTTCTTCTTTTATCTCATTAATTTTAATATCTCTTTCTTGTTTCTTTTCAGCAAAAACAGCCTTTTCCATACGTGGTGTTGTTATATACTCGCTTATAAGGTTATATATATCCTCATTTACAGCGTACTCCTCATATTTTTGCTTCTCAAGTCCTTCTGCTTCTACAATCTTGTCTATAAACTCGACTATTTTAACATTCTCATCATGGGCAAGTCTTATAGCTTTCATCATAACATCGTTAGGCACTTCAAAAGCGCCAGCCTCAATCATCATTACTTTGTCTTTTTTAGAAACAACAGTAAGTGAAAGCTCGCTTAACTCCCTTTGCTCAAAATCAGGATTTACAATAAGCTCTCCATTTACAAGCCCTATATTTACAGAACCAACTGGGTCTGTAAAAGGAATATCAGAAATAGAAAGAGCTATAGATGCACCCCATAAAGCTGCCATTTCAGGCTGACAGTCTTGATCAACACTAAGCACTGTAGCCACAATAGCAACGTCATTTCTATAATCTTTAGGAAATAATGGGCGTATAGGTCTGTCTATACATCTTGCTGTAAGTATAGCTTTTTCGCTCGGTCTTCCTTCTCTTTTAATAAATCCGCCCGGTATTTTGCCCACCGAATACAATCTTTCCTCATAGTCAATACTTAAAGGGAAAAAATCAATGCCCTCTTTTGGTTTATCTGCCGCTGTAGCCGTAACAAGCACAACAGTATCGCCATAATGCACAAGCGCCGCGCCATTAGCCTGCTCAGCCACACGTCCAATATCAACGCTGAGTGTTCTTTTAGCTACTTCCGTTTTATAAGTTCTATACATATTTAAATTCTCCTTTATAATCGCGCCATGGATGTTTGGCTTTAAGAACACATAATTATTTATTCGTAAAGCTAAATATCCATAGCGCCAAATTTATTGTATAACAATAGAGAGGAGTTTTTTCTCCTCTCTTAACATTTTAACAAATTATTTTCTAAGACCAAGCTCACTTATAAGGTTACGATATTTTTCAATGTCCTTATTTTTAAGATAGTTAAGAAGACCTCTTCTTTGACCTACCATTTTAAGAAGACCCCTTCTTGAGTGATGGTCTTTTTTATGCTCTTTAAGATGCTCTGTAAGCAAGTCAATTCTTGCCGAAAGAAGAGCGATTTGCACTTCTGGAGAACCTGTGTCATTAGGTGTTCTTCCATATTTTTCAATAATTTCAACTTTGTTTATCATTTTTGTTTTCCTCCCAAAAATATATTAATAGTTTATCCGCCAGCAAGGAAAG
>CATJUP010000052.1 GCA_949743655.1 uncultured Eubacteriales bacterium | reverse complement strand
CTCTAACCGTAAACATTTGATTTTTCAAGACCTGCGAGGATTTACCCTCTCACTCGAACTCTATAGTCGCTGGTGGTTTACCTGTACAATCATACAAAACACGATTTACGCCTTTAACCTCATTTACAATTCTGTTAGCAGTTTTGTGCAGTATATCCCAAGGTAAACTTGTAGCATCAGCAGTCATAAAATCAGAAGTATCAACAGCTCTCAATGCCACAGCATAGTCGTATGTTCTAAAATCACCCATTACACCAACAGAACGCATATTAGTAAGAGCAGCAAAGTACTGACCTATGCTTTTGTCAATACCAGCCTTAGCTATCTCCTCACGATAAATATAATCAGCCTCTTGAACAATTTTTACTTTTTCCTCGGTTACCTCACCTATAATTCTTATGCCAAGACCAGGTCCTGGAAAAGGTTGACGGTACACAAGTTTTTCTGGTATTCCAAGTTCAAGCCCAACTTTGCGAACCTCATCTTTAAATAACATTCTCAAAGGCTCTATAATTTCTTTAAAATCAACAACATCCGGAAGACCACCAACATTGTGATGAGATTTTATAACGGCGGATTTTCCAAGTCCAGACTCTATAACGTCAGGATAAATTGTACCTTGAACAAGAAAGTCTACACTTCCTATTTTTTTTGCCTCTTCCTCAAATACCCTTATAAACTCTCCGCCTATAATTTTTCTTTTTGCTTCTGGTTCTTCAACACCCTTTAATTTGTCATAATACCTTTGGGCGGCATTTACTCTTATAAAGTTAAGCTCATAATGCCCATTTGGACCAAATACTTCCTCAACCTCGTCACCTTCATTTTTGCGTAAAAGACCATGGTCTACAAAAACACATGTAAGTTGTTTTCCTATAGCTTTTGAAAGAAGAACAGCCGCCACAGATGAATCAACTCCGCCCGAAAGAGCACAAAGAACTTTCCCATTTCCTATTTTCTTTTTAAGCTGTTCTATAGTTGTGCTTACAAATGAACTCATTTTCCATGTTCCAGAACATCCACACACATCATAAACAAAGTTTCTAAGCATTTTTGTACCTTCTTTTGTGTGTACTACCTCTGGATGAAACTGAGTGGCGTATAATTTTTTACACTCGCACGACATTGCTGCTATGGGACAATTAGCCGTGCTTGCCGTTATTTTAAAACCTTCTGGCGTTTTAGATATATAATCTGTATGACTCATCCAGCACACTGTTTTTGAGTCTACGCCATTAAAAATAATATCGTTTTTATCCGCAATATTGACCTCTGTATGCCCATATTCACTTACATCTGCCTTTTCAACATTTCCTCCAAGTGTATATGCCATAATTTGAGAACCATAGCATATACCAAGTATAGGTATACCAAGCTCAAATATATCTTTTGTTATATGTAAAGAGTCCTCTTTATAAACACTGTTTGGTCCACCTGTAAATATAAGACCTTTAGGGTTTAATTTTTTTATCTCATCAATAGTAATAGTGTATGGTTTTACCTCACAGTAAACATTACATTCCCTAACTCGTCTTGCTATAAGCTGATTATACTGCCCGCCAAAATCAAGAACAATTATAAGTTCATTTTCCATTATGGCTTCCTCCAAATTAATACTCAACACTATAATTAGGCGCTTCTTTTGTTATTTGAATATCGTGAGGGTGACTTTCTCTAAGTCCAGCGCTTGTTATTCTCACAAACCTTCCATTCTCTTTAAGCTCTTCTATATTATGAGCGCCACAGTAGCCCATGCCCGCTTTTAAACCGCCTATAAGCTGGAATATTGAGTCTTCAACACTTCCCTTAAAAGCGATACGTCCCTCAACGCCCTCTGGAACAAGTTTTTTAGCGTCCTCTTGAAAATATCTGTCTTTGCTACCCTGCTCCATAGCGGCTATAGAACCCATTCCACGGTATACTTTATATTTTCTTCCTTGATAAAGTTCAGTACTTCCAGGGCTTTCCTCACAACCAGCAAAATAACTTCCTAACATACAAACATTAGCTCCGGCAGCTATAGCCTTTGTAATGTCACCTGAGAATTTTATACCGCCGTCTGCTATAATTGGTATACCATAAGGTTTAGCCGCCTCAGCACAGTCAAATATAGCCGTTATTTGAGGTACTCCTATTCCGGCTACAACCCTTGTTGTACATATAGAGCCAGGACCAATACCAACTTTTACACAATCAGCGCCAGCTTCTATAAGCGCTTTTGTCGCCTCGGCTGTTGCTACATTTCCGGCTATAAGCTGTAAGTCAGGATAGTTCTCTTTAATTTTTCTTATAGTATTTAAAACATTTTTTGAATGCCCATGTGCCGTGTCTATAACAACAACGTCAACATTAGCCTCAATAAGAGCTTCTAATCTTTCCAAAACATCGTTTGTAGCTCCCACCGCTGCGCCTACAAGAAGACGACCATGCTTGTCTTTAGCCGAGTTTGGATATTTAATAGCTTTTTCTATATCTTTAATTGTTATAAGACCTTTAAGATACCCGTTTTTATCTACAATAGGAAGTTTCTCTATTTTGTGCATTGTAAGTATTTCTTTAGCTTCATCAAGAGTAGTTCCTTCTGGAGCAGTAATAAGGTTATCTTTTGTCATTGCCTCACCAATTTTACGGTTATGGTCTTTTTCAAATCTTATGTCACGGTTTGTAATTATACCTACAAGTTTTCCGTCAATAGTTACAGGTACACCTGATATATGAAATTTTCCCATAAGTTGGTCAGCCTCATAAACATAGTGGTCAGGCGTAAGCCAAAATGGGTCTATAATAACGCCATGTTCTGACCTTTTTACTTTATCAACTTCCTCAGCCTGTTTTTCTATAGACATATTTTTATGTATAATACCTATTCCGCCCTGCCTAGCCATTGCTATAGCCATTTTAGCCTCAGTAACAGTATCCATTCCCGCGCTCATAATAGGGGCGTTAAGTTTAATCTTTTTTGTAATATATGTTGTAACGTCAACATTTCTTGGAAGAACGTCACTTTCAGCTGGTATTAAAAGCACGTCATCAAATGTAAGACCTTCCTTTACAAGTTTGTACATTTCAAAGTCACTCCTTAAAAGACTCTCATAACCTATAAGTATCGTTTTCGCTATTTTGATTATAATTTCGACATTCTACCAAAAAACAATATAAATGTCAATTACCTTTTTAAATATAGTATCACAGTAAAAAAAATTTTACAATATATTATAAATACTTGGTTAAAAAAATAGTTATTGTCAAAAATCGTCATAAGTTGTAAAATATTATTAATTAAAATTTTTAGGGGGATTGTTTTATGATATTAAAAATTAGATTTTTAGCTGTTTTATTTTTCATATTGTGTGTTACTCCAATAACAGCTTTTTCGGCAACAACAAATCGCATTTCAAAAGTTGTTGCAGGTGATGACGACACAACACTTGGTCAATTTAAAGACAAGCCTGCTGATAACCTTGCAAACGTACCAATCCTTAGAATTTATGAAAAAGACCTTAATGATTGTTTAGAAGGAACATCTAAACAGGCTTTTCAGCTTGACCTTACAAACGCTGAGTGGAACTTTGAAGATACAATAGGCAAACTTAGTGATGAAGACACTGACATTACAAACTTTGTAAAAGGTTTAGCTGATGTAAAAGTTACGCAGCTTAGTGCTAAGAGCGTTATAATCGAAGGTTATGTTGATAATAGTTTTAATGTTGAAGACAGCACTGCTATAGTAGTTTTAATGCTTACAGAACTTACAGGAGAAGGTGACGCTACAGTAACTATTGACCCTATGGAATCTGTACTTTCAAGCGGAACATATAAATTTGCTACAGTAGCTATTAGTTCAATCATAATAACTGTAGAAGATAAAAAACCTATTCCTGTTAGTGGTACAGCACTTAAAAATATTGTAATTAGAGAAACACACCCTACTTCTCTTAAACAAGGAGAAATCAAATTAAAACTTTCTGAAGGTTGGGAATATAATTTAAATAAAGAAAATCCAAAAATATCTATTTATCCAAGTGAATACGCAAACAATATTAAAATTGATTTTGCCAATAGTACACCAGAACAGCTTACAGTTAAAATTACGCCAAATATAAAAGATAAGTTTATGTCATATGAAGCTATTTCTATTTCTCTTTCGTTTTTTGTAAAGTGCGACTCTGATAAAAACAATTGTACAATAACAGTTTATGGTTCTGGTGTTGATAATACCATATATAAAGCTGATTTGACAGAAAAATATATGTTTGCTTCGCGCAATAAAGCCGAACGCTATATTTCCAAAACCGGAAATACAGTTGATGACATAATAATTACATTAAATGAAAATTTTAAATATTTAGTTGAGCGCGGGAACATAAAATTAGTTTTGTCCGATGGCTGGAAATATGATTTTAGTAAATCCAACACTTTTTTTGATGTATCTCCTTTTGAGTATCAATATAATTTTAAATGGAATGAAAACACAAATAATACAAACGAGTACATAATTAATGTCAATAATGACTTTGATTTAGAAAAATTTACTACAATTAACTTTAATACCTTTATATCATACGACCCAAAAAAATTAAAAACAAATGATAAATGTTATATGACAGTTTATTACAAAGATGATAAAATAAACACATTCCCTATAGCCATTGTTGAGAATAACAAAATTTCTGCTACTTCATCTGGTGGAAGTAGCGGTTCTTCTGGCGGAGGCGGTGGAAGTTCGTCTATCGCTGGTTCTCCTCCAGTAATGTCAGTAAAAGACACTACAGGAAAAAACATGAGTACAAACTGTATTACATACTCATATTCTGATAAAACGGCTACAATCAAAGCCCCTATTGGCTATGATATAGAGGATGTTTTGTTAAACGGAAAATCTATTGGTATAGTTACCGAAATTAAAGATATTACTAAAAAAGACAAAATACAGTTAGTGCTTAAACCTATAGAACAAGAAACACAGCAAAGTCCAAACACACCCGTTGTTTTAGAAACACAAAAACCAACAACCCCTACGATACATAAAGAACATCAAAATTCTTTTAAAGATGTACAACAGCATTGGGCATCAGACTATATATCAAGAGCTATAGAACTTGGGCTATTTAGCGGAACATCAAACGATACTTTCAGCCCAGATGCTAAAATAACAAGAGGAATGATAGCGGCTATTATTTATCGTATGAGCGGCGAGACATTTGACAGTGACTCCAATTTTATTGATGTCTCGGCTGACGATTATTACTCAAAAGCTGTTGCGTGGGGAGTTGAAAAAGGAATAATAAACGGTATAGGCGATGGAAAATTCTCTCCTAACAGCGAACTTACACGAGAGCAATTAGCCGTACTTATTTACAACTATGCTAAACATTCAAATATTGATACTCCAAAAGCGGCATTAAACTTTACCGATAACGACTCAATATCTCCCTGGGCTATAGATGCGGTGTCTTACTGTGTAAACGCTGGCATAATAAGCGGCAGAACTGATAGAAGTTTTGACAACAAAGGCACAGCCACAAGAGCTGAGACAGCAAGTATACTTGTAAGATTTATTGACAGAAATTAAAAAACACAAAAATTTATAATAAAAAGCAACCACCATAAAAATTGGTGATTGCTTTTTATTATTCCTCTCCAGATTTAAAATTGTAAATAGGTTTTATAATTTTTTCTATATAAACAGTATCTCCTATATTGTTTACTATATCGTCAATACTTTTGTACGCCATAGGACATTCGTCAAGTGTTTTTTGACCTACCGAAGTTGTGTATATGTCTTTCATCTGTTTTTTAAATTCCGATACTGTAAATGTTTGTTTGGCTTTATTTCTACTCATAAGTCTTCCCGCACCATGAGGAGCTGACATATTCCAGTCAATATTGCCCTTTCCTATACAAATTAAAGAACCGTCTTTCATGTTTATAGGTATAAGCAGTTTTTCGCCTTTTTGGGCAGATACAGCGCCTTTTCGCAATATCATATTTTCGGTGTCAATATAATTGTGTATAGTAGTAAACTGTTCCTCAACATGCAGTTTCATTCCTTTAACAATCTCGTCGAGCATAGCCTTTCTGTTAAGGCGAGCATAATTTTGTATAATTTTCATGTCGTGAATATATTGTTCAAATAAAATTCCGCTTACATATGCAAGATGTCGTGGTATATTAGTCCTTTTAGTGTTTTTTAAAGTCTTAATAGTTTTTTCTATTTCTTTTTGACGTCCCTCGTATTTAAGTTTTGATATTATATTTTTAATATCCTCTTTACCACTGCCATTTAAAACGTTGTATCCTTCATTTTGATAATAATTAGCTACTTCAAGACCTATATGCCTGCTTCCCGAGTGAACGACAATATAAATATTGCCCTCATCATCTTTATCAGCTTCTATAAAGTGATT
>CATJUP010000051.1 GCA_949743655.1 uncultured Eubacteriales bacterium | reverse complement strand
TTTATAAAAGAGAATAATATAGCTTGCCCTTCATGCGGTGGTCATAATTTTACTGATATAAGACAGTTTAACCTTATGTTTAAAACATTTCAAGGTGTAACTGAAGACAGTAAAAATATAGTTTATTTAAGACCAGAAACAGCACAGGGAATATTTGTTAATTTTAAAAATGTTCAAAGAACAACAAGAAGAAAAATACCTTTTGGTATAGGACAGACTGGCAAATCGTTTAGAAATGAGATAACACCTGGCAATTTTACATTCCGTACAAGAGAGTTTGAGCAAATGGAGCTTGAATTTTTCTGCGAGCCTGGCACTGATTTGGATTGGTTTAAATATTGGAAACAATATGCTATTGATTTTCTTAAAAACCTTGGCATGACACAAGAAAACATGAGAGTACGTGATCATAGTCCAGAGGAGTTAAGCCATTATAGTAAGGCTACAACTGATATAGAGTATTTGTTCCCTTTTGGCTGGGGAGAGCTTTGGGGAATAGCTGACAGAACGGATTTTGACCTTAAACAGCATCAACAGTTCTCAAGCCAGGATTTAACGTATTTTGACCAAGATAAAAATGAGAAATATGTGCCTTATTGTATAGAGCCTTCTCTTGGTGCCGACCGTGTGACATTAGCGTTTTTATGTGACGCTTATGATGAAGAGGTAGTAAGTGTTAAAGATGGCAAAGAAGACATAAGGACAGTTTTACATTTACATCCAGCACTTGCGCCTGTAAAAGCGGCTGTACTTCCTTTAAGCAAAAAACTTTCACCAAAAGCTGACGAAATTTATTTAGAATTATCTAAAAACTTTAATGTTGAGTATGATGAGGCAGGAAGTATAGGCAAAAGATATAGAAGACAAGACGAAATTGGTACACCTTTATGTATAACTGTTGATTTTGACACAGAAAACGACAATAGTGTAACAGTACGCGACAGAGACACTATGGAGCAAATAAGAATAAAAATAGATGATATTGAAAATTATATAAAAGAAAAAATAGCTTTTTAATTATGAGCTGTTATATTGTGTTTAATAAAAGTATATATACTGCTTAATACACAAAACGTTATTAAAGCGCTTTAATTCGCTTTGTATCAATAATGGAAATGGGCTTTAAGCTAATAAAATTTTATGGCTTAAAGCTCAATATTTTTAAGTTTTTTAAAGGAGAGATTTTATGCGGGAAATAACTGAACAGCAGATACTTGTTATAGCCCCTAACTCTACAGCGGCATTAAATGGTAAAAAAATTTCTCAAAATGGTAGTTTTGTGCGTTTAGAACGTTCAGAAGACGATACATTTTATATGGGTGAATGTAAGGGAAGCGGAAAAAGGAATTATATTACAACAATAGATTTTGCTGACCAAAATAATCCTATAATATCCTGTTCATGCCCAAGCCGACAGTTTCCATGTAAGCATGGTGTGGCACTGCTTTATGAAATTATGCTTAAAAAAGATTTTAAGCTGTGTGATATTCCAGATACTCTAATTAAAAAGAGAGAAAAACGAGAAAAAAGAAAGCAAAATGATGATATTAAAAATGATGAAGTCAAGAAAAGCTCTAAAAAAGTAAGCACCGCTGCTGCTACAAAAAAAATAAAAAAACAAATTGAGGGTTTGGATATTTTAAAAAAACTTATACATGACCTAATAAATATGGGGTTAGGAACAATAGGCGGTGTGTCTCTTAGCTCTTACAAACAAATATCAAAACAGTTAGGCAATTATTATTTACCTGGTGCCCAAAGAATTTTAAACGCTCTTATATTAGAAATGGACGCTTTTCAGACTGACACAAATGAAAAGAGATATGAAAGAACATTAAAAATTATTGAAAAACTTAACGCGCTTGAAAAAAAATCGCGAATATATTTAAACAATAAATTGGAAACAGGAAATGTTAAAAATGACGATAGCTTTATTTATGAGGAGCTTGGCGGTGTTTGGAAATTATCAGAACTTGAAGAAATAGGGCTTTATAAAAAAGATACATGTTTAACTCAGCTATCATTTTGGGTAAAATTAGACAGGGCAAGAGGAGAATACATAGACACAGGCTGTTGGATAGATATAGATACAGGCGATATAGTTATGACATATAACTATCGTCCTTTTAAGGCGCTTAAATATGTTAAACAATATGACACTGTTTTTGGAACGGCAAAAATAAACACACTTTTTTATTACCCAGGAAATGGCAATAAAAGAGTACGTTGGGATGATGCGCAAATAGTTGATGTTAAAAACAGTGATATTGAAAAAATAAGAGCTCACGCCATTCGTGATTTTACTCCGGAAATTAAGAGAATTAAAAACATAATTAAAGACGCTCTTTCACCGTCTATTGTTTTTAGTTTGTTTTATTTTAAACGTATAGCGCTTTTAGGCGATAATTTTGTTATTGAAGACGAATATAACAACACAATTACTCTTTTAAGCCATGAAGATATGGAAGATACTATAAAAACACTTTCAATATTGCCTGATGAGAATTTTTTTAAAGAACAGGTGATTTTGGGCGGCGTTTACTATAGCGAAAACAAAATATATATGCAGCCTTTAAGCATTATATCCCAAGACAAAATATTAAGGTTATTGTACTAAATGTAAAAACGCTTGAAAAGAGGTTTAAATATGGATTTAACGGCATTATATAATTTAAGAGAACGACTAAAAACAAGCGCTATAGCCGGTACAGGGCTTATAGACGATGATTTTAGGCTTAAAAAAGCTGTTGAAAGTTTTGAGCCGCTTGAAAGTATGTCGCCTGTTTTTAGTAAAATATATCAGCTTTCAAAAGCTGTTATAGACAAAAACTGTTCTAACAAACCTGAAATGTTGCTTGATGCTCTATCTTTGCTTGACGCTGTGATATGTGTACAATCAAGTGCTAAATCTGAGGGGACTCTAAAAGATTTTAGTGTTATTAATTGGACAAACGCTGTAAGCAACGCTCCATATTCAATAGCAGCAGGTGTTATAGAAGCTCTAACAAGCTCGGGAACGGGACACTTTAGTTTTGTTGTTGATGCACATAACTCTTATCCAGAAATATTTAATGATTATCGTATTAAATTCGCTTTGATAAAAGCTCTTGGTGCGTCTTATTCAGAGCTTGCTGACTTAGCTGAAAAGTGGCTAAAAGAAGACGGAGATAATATTGTGCCTATACTAAAAAAGGATTTTGACCCAAAAGGCAAAAAAGAAATGCTTAAAAGGATAAATTTAATAGAGGACATTTCGGGAGAAAACGAAAATGATTTTTATTTGTCTCAGCTTGAAGAAGCAGAACGAGATGTTAAATTGGCGCTTATATATGCCCTTAGACATACAGAACAAAATACATATAAACTTATAGATATATCTAAAACAGAAAAAGGAAAAGCAAAAGAAATGGCTCTTTGGGCAATGTCTAATTTTAATAATAAAGAGGCATGGGAATATTTAAGTAAATATGCCAAAAACAGCATAAAATATACAGCTATGTCAAATAATGATATGTCAAACAAAATTGCAGCTGATGCTTTTAAAAATGTTTTAAAACCATTTTTGTACGAGAATAAAGTGCTTAATAAAGAGGCTGTTGATAATATAAATGAGATTGTTTCTGTTTTTCCAGGAAAGTCCGGTGTTGAGATATGCGGCTGTTATAGACTATCGGCGTATATAGGCGATAAACTTGATGTTAATGTAGAAGGGTTAAATGGTAATGCGTGGATTAACACGCCCATACAATTAATGGGCAAAACCAATTTGGTAAAATTTAGTAAAGCTATGCCTGTTATTCTTATGCAGTCAATTATGGTTAATCCATCAAGCGATATTATGCAGTTAGCCATAGAGCTTTATGATAACGGAAAAAGACCAGAATATGTTCAGGCTGTTATTATATCTCAGCTTTTTAATAAAAACTCGTATGATTTTTATAATTGGATTAAGTCGCTAAATAAAAATATTAAAATCGAATATATATTAAACGCTTTATCTTATTTATACTGGAACGATAATAAATGTTCTTTTGTTATTAAAACAAGTCAACTAAGCAGAGCTGAAAATAAAGAAATAATTTTTGAACATAATATTTTAGAAAATTTAGATGAGCATTTTTATGATTTACTTATTGCTTATGGAAATTTGGGTAAAAGTACCGCTGATTTTGTTTTAAACAACTGGATACAGCCAAAAAATAAAGAGTTATGCCAAAAATTAGGAGAATATTTTTATAAAAAAGCGCTTAGTAAAAATGATTACAATTTACCATACTTAGATTATATGAAAAGCTGTAAA
>CATJUP010000050.1 GCA_949743655.1 uncultured Eubacteriales bacterium | reverse complement strand
TTTGAGTATGGTAGTTCCATAGCATATCTTTTGGCTTGTTGAAAAGGCGTTAAATATGTTCCGTCAGACTGTTTTATTCCCTTTCTCATGTCTTTACCAATACTTTTTTGTTCTATAAGCACATGAGTTGACGGTATTATGGCGTCTATAAAACTCATATGGTCAATGTGTACTTGTTCCTCAAACACTATAAATTTTTCTGGCTCGTCAATTCCATAAACATCGCGCAAGAGCGAAAGCCAAAACACTTGACTCTCGCCCTTCTCATATCCTTTTCCTTTCCAGTAATCAGCAAATTTTTTAGCGGCTATACGCTGTTGTGTATCATTCATAGTTATCACCATAAAATAATTTTAATATTATTTTAATCCATTTGTACCTGACGTATAAACTTTTCAGTTTTCTTTTTAACTCTTTGAAGGGCATTGTCTATTGATTTTTCTGGTTTTCCGGTGATTTCGGCTATTTTGCTGTAACTTTTGCCTTGAAGATACAAATTAAGCACTTTAGTTTCAAACTTGCTTAAAACTTTAGAAAAATGCCCAATTATAAAGTTTTTGTTCTCAATACCTATAAATATTGCCTCTGGGCTTACTTCAGTTTTTAAAAAGTCTATATATGTCTCTTCTTCACCTGTTTCATAAACCTGCCTGTTAAGCGATACAGACGAGTTAAGAGGAATATGTTTTTGTCTGCTTGCCGTTTTTATAGCAGTTATTATCTGTCTGTTTACACAAAGTTCTGCAAAACTTTTAAACGCCGCGTTTTTATCAGGCTGATAATCTCTAATAGCTTTATAAAGCCCAATCATGCCTTCTTGTATAATATCTTCTCTATCAGCTCCTATAAGAAAGTAAGCGCGCGCTTTACTTTTTACAAGAGTTTTATATTTGTTAAGCATAAAATCCTGTGCTTGGGCATCTCCATTTCTTACAAGAGATATTATTTGCTCATCTTTAAGTTTATCGTATTTTTCTTCGGTCATTATTTCACCTTATATTTTATTTCTTCGCATTAACTCAAGTATATTTCTTGTTTTTTCGTCAAGATTATCAATAAGAATATTGTTTTTAGGCGGTTTATTATTTATAAATTTCTCTCGCATTGTTTTTTCAGCGTTCTCAACTTCAAGTTTTAATTCTCTTGCCGACATTCTTATGGCTCCTCCGCCAAGTATTATAAGCTGTTCTAATCCGTCAGACGTGGCTACTCTTATTTTACATTCCCGCGGCATTTTATTTACAGTTTTTTCTATATAGTGGTCGGCCGTTTCTGCTTCTTTGGTATAAACAACAAATATATTGTTGTATTCAAAAACTTCACCCATATTGCCTTTTACCAAATATCCATCAAACACTATTATAACTGTTATGTTACTCTTAAAGCCTTGATAATTACTCATTATGTCCATAAGTTTGTTTCTTGAGCTTTCAAGGCTTACCTCCGAAAGTTCCATAAGCTCTGTCCACGCGTGTATAATATTGTAGCCGTCCACCAAAAGATATTCCCTTTTCAATATAATCCCTCTGTATTTCTTTGGCGTATTACCTCGTACATAAACACAGCCGCCGCCGCTGAGGCATTAAGTGAAGATATATGTCCATACATTGGTATAGATACAGTAAAATCACATTTTTCTTTTATAAGACGCCCCACGCCATTTCCCTCACTGCCTATAACTATTGCTATAGGTCCTTTAAGGTTAGAATTAAAACAGCTCTTTCCGTCCATATCAGTACAAGCTATCCACAACCCCGCTTTTTTAAGCATGTCTATTGTGTTGGCTATGTTTGTTACTTTAGCAACAGGCACATATTCAATAGCTCCAGCGGATGTTTTAGCCACAGTAGCCGTAAGCCCCACCGAGCGCCTTTTTGGTATAATAACCCCATCGGCTCCCACAGCATCTGCTGTTCTTAATATAGCGCCCAAATTATGCGGGTCTGTTATCTCATCAAGTATTATTATAAAAGGCTCTTTGTTTTTATTTTTGGCGTTATTAATTATGTCCTCAACATCAACATAACTGTGTGATGATACTATGGCTATAACTCCTTGATGATTTTTTGTCTGACTCATATCATCAATACGTTTTCTTTCTATTTGCTGTAAAACAATACCTCTTTCCGCCGCCATAGACATAATGCGCTTTATTGTGCCTTCTGTATTTCCTTTAGCCACAAATATTTTTTCTATATCGCGCCCGCTTTTAAAAACCTCTAACACAGCATTTCTTCCTTCAACTTGATTTTCGTTTATATATTCTTTTGTATATTCAGCCATTTAATTCTCTCCCAAACCTAATCCCACCATAAAAAGCTCAACAGCCCTGTCCATTCTTTTTTCAATATACAAATATCCAAAAAGCGCCTCAACACCTGTGGAGTGTCTATAATCTGACATGTCAGCGTTTTTTGGCATTGTAAAACTTTTAGCGTTTCTTCCTCTTTTTAAAACACTTTTTTCTTCCTCGTTAAGCATATTTTCTATTTTAAAATATATTTCCGCCTGACTTTTGGCTTTAACAACAGCGCTTGTTTTTTTATGAAGTATATTAACAGGAGCGTTTGACTGTGATACAGTCATTGTTCTTGCTATAATTTAAAAAACAGCATCGCCTATATACGCCAATGTAAGTGGAGATAGCTGTTTAGTTGGTATTGGTTTAAAATTATCAAGTATCTCGTTTAATTCTGACAAACAATATCAACTCCTAAACCATTGCACGCCGTGACGCGTATCTTTTATTGTAATTCCCATTGACGAAAGTTTGTCTCTTATAGAGTCCGCTTTAGCAAAGTCTTTATCTTTTTTAGCCTGTGTTCTTTCGGCTATAAGTTTTTCTATAGCCTCGTCATCATCCGATTTTGTCTCTTCTTTTTCTTTGTTTATGCCAAGCACGTTACAAAGTTTTTCAAAAACATCCATTTCTTTTTGGGCAAACTGTTTTGAAACATTATTTTTGTTATTTTTATTTATAAATCTAACAAGCTCATATATAGCAGCTATAGCATCGGCAGTATTAAAATCGTCATCCATAGCTTTTTCAAACTGTATTACAAATTGAGTAATTTCTTCTGTGTTTTCGTCAACTGTTCCATTTTCTGGAGCATTATTTATATAATGTTTTAAGTCTGTATTACAGTTTTTAATTCTCTCAAGCCCATTTTGACACGACTGCATAAGTTCTCTGCTAAAATTAAGCGGGCTTCTATAATGACCATTTAATATAAAAAACCTTATCACCTCATAAGGAAACTCTGCCGCTATTTCTCTTACTGTAAAAAAATTGCCTGCTGACTTTGACATTTTCTCATTGTCAATCATTATAAAACCATTGTGAAGCCAATATTTAGCAAAAGGCTTGCCGTTAGCTGCCTCACTTTGGGCAATTTCATTCTCGTGGTGAGGAAAAATCAAATCCTCTCCCCCAGCGTGAATATCAATAGTATCACCAAGATATTTTTTAGCCATAGCCGAGCATTCTATATGCCAGCCCGGTCGTCCCTCTCCCCATGGAGAGTCCCATTTAGGCTCGCCCGGCTTATAAGGTTTCCAAAGTACAAAATCTGTAGTGTTCTTTTTAGCCTCGTCTTTATCCACTCTCTCGCTTGCGCCTTCCAAAAGCTCGTCTAAATTCTTTTTTGATAGTTTTCCATATTCATCAAATTTTTTGGTATCATAATATACCGTTCCGTCATTTTCGTAAGCATAGCCTTTATCAACAAGCGTTTTAATCATTCCTATAACGTTATTCATTTCTTCAGTAACACGCGGGTGATGTGTAGCGCGTTTTACATTAAGCCCGTCTGCATCTGTAAGAGCCTCTTTTATAAATCTGTTTGATACCTCTTTCATACTTGAGTTTTCATCATTTGCTTTTTTAATTATTTTATCATCAACATCTGTAAAGTTTTGTATATATGTCACATCATATCCCTTATACTCAAAATAACGGCGTACGGTATCAAAAACAACATAAGGTCTTGCGTTTCCTATGTGAATATAATTATAAACTGTAGGTCCACAAACGTACATCCTAACTTTGCCTTCCTCGATAGGCTCAAAGTCCTCTTTTTTTCTTGTAAGAGTATTATAAAGTTTCAAAAAAACATCTCCTTTTGTTATAAACTTGCCCACAAGTTTTTGTCACTCAGCTTCTTTAAGTTTAATTGTATCATCATTTTGAGAATTAGAAAGTTTTTTTTCAATATTTTCAACTTTCTTTTTTAATAAATCAATTTCATCTTGTAAAATATCTGGCACTTTAAGTTGGTCTATAGTATCCGATGGACGAGCATTATCATGATTTTGTTCATATTTAGTGCTCCATCTTGCTGGAACACCCACTGCTGTAACATTGTTAGGCACATTTTTAAGCACAACAGAGCCAGAACCTATTTTAACATTATTACCAACTTTTATAGGACCAAGCACTTTAGCACCAGAACCTATCATAACATTATTACCTATAGTAGGATGACGCTTTCCTATATCTTTTCCAGTTCCGCCCAATGTAACACCTTGATAAATTAAAACATTATTACCAATTTCACATGTTTCACCTATAACAACGCCCATACCATGGTCAATAAAAAATCCTTTGCCTATTTTAGCCCCTGGATGTATTTCTATACCTGTAAGAGAGCGTGAAAGCTGTGATATAAGCCTTGCTATAAAATATTTCTTTTTTAAATAAAACTTATGAGCTATCCTGTGGTTAAGTATTGCCCAAAAAGACGGATACAAAAAAACCTCCAAAGAGCTTTTTATAGCAGCGTCTTTACTTTTAATCACTTTAATTTCTTCCTTTAAAAAAGACATAAAATCCTCCCATTAAAAAATAGTTTACAATTATTATATTAAACAACATATAAAAACCGTTACAAATTAAATATATAAAAAAGCCTCGTCTCTTAGTACCAAAGAGACGAGGCACTTTGCCCCGCGGTTCCACTCCCATTACAGTAAAACTGTCGCTTAATGTTTTTAACGGAACAACCCGTAAGACTCCAAAACGCACTTTCGTAAAAACGCCTAACAAACCACTTTCAGCTAAACATGGCTCTCTCTGAGATAGGTTTTGTTTAAACTACTCTTTTTCTTCAACGTCTTTAAATTTATCAATTAAACAAACACAATTAGCAGCTATACCAAAACCTTCACCAGTAAACCCAAGCCCCTCTTCGGTAGTAGCTTTTACATTTACACAGTCAATAGCAATGTTTAAGCACTCAGCTATATTAAGCCGCATTTTATCAATATATGGGCGCATTTTTGGCTCTTGCGCTATTATAGTCGCATCAATGTTAATTATACAATAATTATTGTCATTAATCAATAGTGAAACTTTTTTTAAAAGTTTAAGCGATGATATGTTTTTGTATGTATTATCATTATCAGGAAAATGCTTCCCTATGTCTCCTAATGCTGCAGCACCTAAAAGCGCATCCATTATGGCATGAACAAGAACGTCTGCATCTGAATGACCCAAAAGCCCTTTATAATAATCAATTTCAACACCGCCTATTATAAGTTTTCTATTTTCTGCCAATTTATGAACATCATAGCCATAACCAATACGCATAATATCCCTCCACAATAATTTATCATGATAAACTACATAATAATGTTTGTCAACAAAAATATTAATGTTTTTTGTGTTTTAGCCAAAACGTGTTGATTTAATTTTTTTATTGATATAATATAAAAACAATAAGGAGGATATAAAAATGAAACCAAAAAACAAAACTAAATTAAAAAATATTATAATATCATTATTTTTAATATACTTTTTTGTTTTATCATGGGCTGTATTGCTTAAAATGGAGACTGACATTTCAACACTTAAAAATATGAATTTTAGGAACATAAATTTAATTCCGTTTTCTCAGTCCTGCATAGTTAACGGAAAAATTAATTTATCTGAGATAATTTTAAATGTAATTGCTTTTGTGCCTTTTGGTGTATATATATCTATGCTATTTATGGAATGGGGAGTTTTTAAAAAAGTCTTTACTATATTTGCTGTCAGCTCGTTATATGAGATATTACAATATATATTTGCCATTGGCGGAAGTGATATAACGGATTTAATTAACAACACTTTAGGCGGTATAATTGGTATTGTTATTTATTTCATTTTTAAAAAAATATTTAAAGAGAAAACAACAAAAATACTTACTATACTTGCTTTTATATGCACTGTAGTTACTGTACTTTTTTTGGCGCTGCTTATAATAGCCAACTTATAATATTCAAATATAAACTAAAATTAAACCCTTACTTTTAGCATAATTTACAGTATACGCTGTACCACTTTTTTCATTTCTTAAATAACAAACACAAAAGTTACTATTTTTT
>CATJUP010000049.1 GCA_949743655.1 uncultured Eubacteriales bacterium | reverse complement strand
CGTATTTTTGTTCCTCAAAAATACTCATAACTTACAGGCATTATTAAACGCCTCTTAAAACCTAAAATATCTATACTCTACAGGCGTTTAATAATGCCTGTAAGTTAAATTATAATCTATAATATTAAATCACTGTAATTTATCCTAAATATTGCGATATTATACTTGATTTTCTTAAAAAATAAGAATATAATGTATTATATATTACAAATTTAGACATAAATCGGAGATATAAATTATGAAAGAGTTTATAAATGTGTTTTTATCAATAATTTTAATTTTTAATACCCTTAGATTTGGAAATTTTAGTTCTAAATTAAATCAATATAATAATTATGTTTCTAAACCTACAAGTCACAGTGAAATTAATTTTTATAATTATTCATATTGTGTTGAATATTGCAAATAATTGTAATAACATTGTAACTTGTTTTTTTCCAAAAGTATGATAAAATGTACTAAGTTGGAGGTGGTATTGTGGCTAAAGAAAAAAGCGGAAGGCTTATAGCGCAAAATAAAAAGGCTTACCACGATTATTTTATAGAAGAAACATTTCAGGCTGGAATATCACTTTCTGGAACAGAGGTTAAAAGTATGCGTGCTGGAAAGTGTTCTCTTAAAGAAAGTTTTATACGCATAGAAAATGGAGAAGCACTTATATATAGTATGCACATAAGTCCATACGAACAAGGCAATATTTTTAATAAAGACCCTTTAAGGACAAGGCGTCTATTGCTGCATAAAAAAGAAATAGCAAAATTGGCTAATTCGGTATCTCAGGCAGGATACACAGTTGTACCATTAAAAGTTTATTTTCACAAAAGTCTTGTTAAAGTTGATATAGGTATAGCCAAAGGTAAAAAGCTATATGATAAACGCGATTCTATAGCAAAAAAAGACCAGATGCGTCAAGCTGAAAAAGAATTTAAAGTAAGAAATATTACACTTTAAATCACTAATGTATTAATTTATATGGGGATGTAAAGGTTTCGACAGGAGTTCCAAAAACAGAGATAGCCATTCGCAGAACCGATGAACTGCGTTAAAATCATGGGAAACTCTTAAAAATAAACGACAAAGATTATTCTTTACAGGCAGCCTAAGCGCTGTCCGTCGGTCTTTAATACACCACGGTTAAAGTAACCGGCGTCGACTTCGTGGTCAACTTTTGTGCCAACGCTTTGAGGTACAAAAAGATATATTAAGCTACTAAAGGCAGTAGCCTGTCTATGGGCGGCTGTTAGAGGGAATGTTAAATCATAGAATGTAATGGGAGAAGTCTTTGCGGCGGGATTTTTGGACAGGGGTTCAATTCCCCTCATCTCCACCAAAATATCATTACTAAAAATAGCATAATAAATATTGACATAATTATATGAGTATGCACAAAATATAATATGACACAATACATTATAAAAATAATATATTGTGTCATATTATTTAATGTTCTCAATATTTTCATGCTTTTGGCACAACATTCTTACTGGTTTCGAGTTTGATAAATATGTACTGTATTTTGTTCTTACATACACATTAATACTTTCTGTAGTGCTTAAATATTGAGAAATATCAACTGTGGTTCTTGAGATATTTGTCCAATTACCATTCTCACCTATTTTATACTGCATTTTTTTTGTAACATTGGTTAATGATTTTGTAGTGCTATCATAAACCACACCTGTTGGCATATTAGCTCTCTCATAAAGCGTTATTGCTTTTTCTTTGCTTGAAGGTGATGTTTCAGTTACTTTTTTTCTTACATATATAACTTGATTTTGAGATATGCTATCAATTACTGCACTCAAATCAACATCCTCTCCATTTCCACTTATATATCCTTTTCCTAAATTATACTCCATTAAATTTGTCACACCTGTTAATGTTTCCGCCATTTTATCATATGTAACAGAAGGCGTAGCCGCATGTGTTAAAACAGGCAATGTGCAAGTCTGCGATGCAAAAGCCGTTTCTGTTGCTTTTTCTCTTATATAAAAACTTCTTTTAGATGTAGGAATATCAAGTATAACACACTCACCAGCGCCGCTTTGCCATGTTTGTTTATTATCAAATGAATATTCCTGTGTCTTTTCTATTTTGTTTATATACGCTCTATCAACGTATCCCTCTACATTATATTTAACATAAATACCTGTTGGTGCCGCTTTACGCCCTGGCAACACAATAAGTCTTTCAGCCGTTGGCGCTTGTGTTTGTGTGGCTTTTTCTCTTATATAAAAGTTTACGTCTGTTTCATTTTTAATATCAGAAGTTATTATATACTCCCCGTTTGTTGTGGTTATATCGCTCCATGTTGTAGAATTTCCTACACGTTTTTGATAATTTTTATTTGCGTCAAATCCTATAAGTTTTTCTCCAAAAAAGTCTATTTCAATATTTTCACAGCCTGATACTTTTTTAGGAACAACAAATTTTACAGTATCTGACGCAGAGCTTTGTTTGCTTATTGGTTTTCTTCTTATAAGTATTATTGTTTCTTTATCCTCAAAAATTTTTTTCTCAAAATACATAGGATTTGATGTAAAACTGCTCCATTTTGTTTTTGGTTCAGCGTTTTCTATTCTATACTGTAAAGCGTCTCCGCTTTTGTAATTTAAACTGTAATTGGTGTAATTAAATGATAAATCTGTAAGCGCCGCTCCTTTTGGATAAAGCACTATTTCTTTGCACTTGCTTGCTGGTTTTAAAGAGGTAGCTTTATTTCTTATTCTTAAAGTAGCCGTTCCTCCCTGAGGAATGTTGTCTATTATCTCATATAATTCGCCGTCATTTATCATTTTATCGGTAACGTCTCTATACTCTCCTTCGTCAACCGAATATTCCATGTCGCTTGTAACTTTCACTTCTTGCTGTAAATATGTGTAATCAACATCAGGTGCCGTTTCTCTTGCCGGAATATTTATTGACTTACTTTGTGACGCCTCACTGCTGTCTGTAGCTTTATATCTAACATGTACCACATCAGATGTCGTTTCTGGAACAGGTATAAACACTTCATTGTCAGGGCATTCTGTCCATTCTGTTTCTGTTCCTTTTCTATATTCCATTGTACTGTCAATTCCACTAAGAATATAGTTATCTGGGTTAGATTTGTCAAAACTTATTACTGGTGTTTCAGGTCCTTCAGACTTATCGCCGTTACCCCAATTTATTATAACCTCTCTTACAGACTTTTCTGGATAAACAGTTTTACCGTCAGCCGAATAAGGAATATACTCAAACCTAAATATACTTTGTTTTATGTCTTGGTCTCTTGGCGTAAGTGTATATATCGAATAAAAATCATCGCTTGATGTTCCATATGTATTGCTTCTCATGTCAATATTACCAGTTACGCTTGCGTTTTGCCACGAAAAACTCATTCCTTTACGCTGTAATGTTATAGTTACTGGTTCATCTGAGTCATATACATTTTTAAGAGTTACCGAAGTGTTAGCTGTAATGTGCATACCTTTACCGCTGTTTAATGTTTCCACTTTCGGTTCTCCAACAGATGTACCTTCGGCTGTAGAGACATATATTTCAGTAGCCGGATTACTTGCGGCTATTGGAGATATTTCGTCCTCATTTTCAACTTCTTCTTTTATTTCCTCCTCCGCTTCCTCTTTATTTTCCTCATCAATAATACTATCTTCTGTTTCATCTGCGGTATCTTCGTTTGGTTCTTCTATAAATTCGTCTTTCGTTTCCTCGTCATAAATATCTTCTTTTGGGCTTTCAGTAATTACATCATCAATTTTATCTTCAGAAGAATTATTATTTTTATCTTCTTCAATATTTGTTTCATCATCATTTATTTCATCTTCTAACACATCATCCTCTAATACCTCATATTCAATATTTGTAACATTGTCAGTATTATCTTCAGTTTCAATCGGCTCTTCTATTTCCAAATCCAAAACGTTGGTTTTGTCTTCTTTCTCATATTCTTCTGTTAAATAAATTTCAGACTCATATACCAAATCAGAACTTTCGTTCTCGTCCAAAATAATTTTAACTATCTCACTGTCTTTTGTTTCAATATCCTCATTTGTGTTGGCAAAAGCTATTGTTGGAACCATTATTATAAAACTCAATGTTAATGCCAATATTGTTTTTACTAATCTAAATCTTTTGTTCATATCTTATTCCACCCTTTTAATAAATCTATATTTTCACCTAATCCATTAAACATTTCTTGTTTCTCCGCTTCTGTAATAGGGCTATATTCCTCTTTCTCTATCATAGCAAATATGTCTCCCCAACCAACTTTTGTATTTAAAGCCCATTCTGAAAATCTCTCTTGCCACATAGTTCTACTCTCACAATAATCAGCGTAATAATCTATGCCTACCTGTCGGCAAAACTCTTTTTCAGCATTCCTATTTATAGAAAATATCATTCTTTGCGCAGGAATTCCTTCTATAAGTTTAGCCCTTTCCATCTCAAGTATCACACTTTGTTTTTCGGTATAAGTTTCCCCTCCAATTCTTTCTTTAATTGCCGCCATTTTTTCTTTATCTGTCATTTTGTCATATCCCATTGCTCTATAATAAAATTCTTTATTAAAACATCTGTAATTAGGTATTTTATCTTTTAATGACGCTTCTCTTGCAGAGGCAAGTTTATCATGTATTTTCTCATTTGCTGGACCTGAAAAATTCATATCATAATATCCAAATTCCTCCTCATACATAAGGATTATCTCCTTATATGTTTCTTCTGGACTTTTGCCTGTAAAGTCTGTGTTGTCTATTTTTTGTCGTATGTCCTCTATTCTTTGGTCAATACTTTTTTGTGTTATTGTTATCGTGTCCTTGCTTGCCGCCGCGCTTTTCATCACTCCCGAGAATGTGTCCTTCGTCTCTTTCGCTTTTGTTTTTATGTTGTTCGCTCCATATGTTAAATAACCTTTTCCTATTTTTAAATTCACTTTCTTCACCCCATTTTATATATTTACATACTTTTATGTTTTATAATTTTATGCCATTAAAACATCCATATTTACTTAGATTACTTCTCACCTCACATTCATTTTATTATTATATTTAATAGCGATAAAAATCACAAATATAAAACAATTTACCACATATTGTATAAATTTAATATAGCACTGCTGGATATATATGTCAATGTACTAAATAAAAATCACTGTCATAACATGCACAAACCGCTTCATCAAAATAAAAGTCAACTTGTGTTTTATAATATTTGGGCATACCTGTTTCTAAAGTGTCATTGCTTTTTAATACATTTCTTTCTTGCCATTGTTCATTAAAAACTTGTGCGCCTATTTCACCAGTTATCCATGTAAATATGTTTAATATCATACAAACAACGATTGAATGCCTCTATTTTTCCAATCTCAAAAATATACTTTTCTAAGTTCTTAAATGACTGCCCTTTATTTTAAATTAATCCAATAAAACTAAACTCTTTATTTTTTATATTAAAAATATACATAACACATCTGTACTTGTATTGTTATTTGTCCATATAAAATTTATATTTTACTGTAATTGGCAAAAAACTGGAGTACACTAAACGTTCTAACTTCTAACAAGTTTATTAATGTACAACTGTTTATAATCTAAAAAAAGCAAAATAATACCGCCTTTCACTATAAGCCACTATTAGCATATAATTAAAGGCGGTAAATTATGGAGTTTTTCAACGTAATATTATTATATAACTAAAGTTATAAAAAATCAATCCTTTTTATATTAAATAAAATGCTGAACATAATATCCAAAAGTTAAACAGTACAATATTCATCATCTCTGCCTTGTAGTTAATAAAACAGTAGTTTAAGCATTGAATAATTAATCTCTAAATTGTTAACCTTTTAAATATCATTTTTCACTATTTCTTTCTTATTTAGGCATTTCTAAAGTGTAGTTATACATTTTCTCTTTTGAGTTATCCACACTCAGCAATTTCGCTATCGCGAAATCCGGCTTCGCCGTCCGCACTTCTTTGCGGTGCCCTCTCAGCAATTTCGCTATCGCGAAATCCGGCTTCGCCGT
>CATJUP010000048.1 GCA_949743655.1 uncultured Eubacteriales bacterium | reverse complement strand
GATATGACGAGATTAACTTTACAGCGCCTGTATATGTAGGCGACTTTATGGAATATCATGGCTGGATTGAAAAAGTAGGCAATACTTCTTACACATGCAAATTTGAGGCATGGAAAGTTGCTACAATGTGCGACAGAACAGATATGGATATGACAGGCGTTGAGCATACAGCAGCTACAGCTTGTGTACCTCCTGTACTTTGCGGAACAGCTACAGGAAGCCTTTATATAGCTAAAAAAGACCAAAGAGGCGAAACAGACCCTGCTTTTGTACATGAACACACAGCTAAAAAAGCATGATTTTTAATATAATTGATAATTAATTTTTTTTGAGGAGGAATATAAAATGGTTGGAGAGAAAGTAGTACATCATTTAATGATGAAAGGCGCTGACGGACATTATGTAGGCGGTCTTGTAAATGGCGCAAGAATAGTTGATATGTGGGGAGACGTTGGTACAGAACTTATGGTTTATGTAGACGGTGACATAAGCCTTTTCCTTGGATATAAAAACGTTAAATTTACAGCGCCTGTATATGTAGGTGACTTTATGGAATATCATGGCTGGATTGAGAAAGTAGGAAACCAATCTTATACATGCCATTTTGAGGCTTGGAAAGTAGCTACAATGCTTGATAGAACAGACGCTGACATGACAGGTATTGAGCATACAGCAGCTACAGCTTGTGTACCTCCTGTACTTTGTGCAGAGGCTACAGGAAGCCTTTATATAGCTAAAAAAGACCAAAGAGGACCTCAAAAAGAGTCTTTCAAAAATGCTGTTCATCCAAATTAAGTAATAAAATTTTAAGTATCTTTTACCTCTTTTTAGAGGTAAAAGGTACTTTTTTATGTAAAAATGGGGAGGAGAATTTGTAATGGGTATTTTGAAAAGGGCAGCTGTATTTTCTGTGGGAATAAGTGTTTTGGTTTGTTCAACGGTTTTAGCGGCTCATCCTACAGGTTTTTGGCCATATGTGTCGGCGTTTAACGATGCTATTGAAGCGGGAGACAGCCAAAAAATTATAACCTCTGGAGAGGCTCTTGTAAATTACTATAGCGGATTACCTATTGATGACGATGTGGCAGGAGTGCGATATAACGTATATTATAATACATACGCTCTTTATGAGGCTAAAGGAGATTACGCTAAGGCTAAAGAGGCTCTTAAAAATGTAATTGAGACAGGAAAATATTTGGGTTATGATGACGCGGTTATAATGGCGGAAAAACGTATTAAAAAAATAGACTCAAAAGCCAATGTGTATGCTCTTAGCGATAACGCTAATGTATATTATGGCGCTAAAAACGAGCCTAAAAATGGAACTATTTATGGAAGAGTATGGGGACAAAATAATGAAAGTGATATGTTAAACGAGGGTATAGTATCGTTTTATGTAGAGCTTGACTCAAATGAAAACTCGGCGGCGGATTTTGATTGGAAAATATCAGAATTTGATAATGGAAACAGAGCTATTCAAATAGCTTTAAATTTCCCTCAAGAGGGTGCTACGGTATCTAAAATAAATAGTGGTTCTCTTGATAACAAAATAAATGATACTCTTAATTATATATCTACAATTAAAGGTCCAGTTTTTCTTCGTATAGGTGCCGAAATGAATGTTTGGTCAAATATGGCATCAGCGGCAGATTATAAAGCGGCTTATACCCGTATAGCCACAATGGCACGTTCTAAAGCGCCTAATGCCGCACTTGTGTTTTCAACAAGTTACTCGTCAAAATGGGGCGGAAACATGGAAGAGTTTTTCCCTTCGGCAGATTTAGTTGACTGGATAGGGACATCACTTTATAACAATAAGTATCAAAACCCATTTAATGCCTCATCAACTGATGATGTAAACGATATGTATTTTGGATTAGCACAGTATGCTGACCCTGTTAAAAACATGGAAGAAACAATAGATTTGGCTAAAAAATATAATAAACCTGTTATAGTGGCAGAAGGCGGAACAGGATACGCATTGCCAAATGGCGGAGAGGATTTATCAGCTTTTGCGGCTAATAGAGTTACAGAAATGTATACTACTGTTAATATGGTTTATCCTCAAGTAAAGGCTATAATATACTTTGATACAGACCAAGGCGGATATAAATATTCACTTAATAATAACCAGTTAGTAAACTCAGCTTATAAATCGGCTGTGGCATCAAACAAAACTCTAATGTCATCAGTTAATCAAACAGCGCCAGGGTATGTGCCTATTGAAAATTTAAGTGGTCAAAAAGATACTATTACATTGGGAGCGTATTGTGATGTAATAAATCAAAGTGTTACAGTAAATTACTATATAGACTCAAATATTGTAGGAAGTGGAAATGCTATGCCTTTTAAATGCGATATTAATTTACAATCACTTTCTTATGGTGAACATATTTTAAAGGCAGAATTTAAAGCCTCTAATGGATATACTCAATTTAAAAATTACACGCTTATAAAATCACAAGACGGAACAGTAAATATAAAAGCTATATAAAATAATAATACGTGAAAGTCATATAGATTACATGGGCTTTCACGTATATATTTTTAAGTTATTTCATAATTTGAAACTTATTAATTAATTTATTTAATGTTCTTGCTTGGTTTGACAGTTCTTTTGATACTGTAGCGCTCTTTTCGGCGGTAGTTGAATTTGATTGTACTACTGCCGATATTTCTTTAATTCCCTGTTCTACCGAAACAATCATTTCAGATTGCTGTACACTGGCGGCAGATATTTCATCCATTAACGATTTTATTGACTGAATACAATCACTAATAACTTTCATAGCCGAAACAGCTTGATTTGTTGATGCTGTTTCTGTTTTTATATCTTGAATAGAGTGTTTAATCAAATTGTTTGTGTTTTGGGCGGCCTCTGTTGATTTTGCCGCAAGATTTCTAACTTCATCTGCTACAACAGAAAATCCTTTTCCCGCTGTGCCAGCGCGAGAGGCTTCCACAGAAGCGTTAAGAGCCAATATATTTGTTTGAAACGCAATATCCTCAATAGTTTTAATAATTGTACTTATTTTGGTTGAGGATTGGCTAATATTTTTAGAAGAGTTTATCAGTTCTTCCATAGTGGTATCAGCTTCCGAAGAATAATCGTTAGCTTTATCAACTAACTCGCTGGCTTTGCTGCAGCGTGTAGTACTGCTTTGTATCTGAGATGTAATTTCTGTAACATTTGATACCAAACCATTAATAGATGCTGCTTGTTCCATAGTGCCTTGAGATAATGCCTGTGCTCCAGCTAAAACCCTATCAGCACTCGCATCAACTTGACTTGCAACATTAGAAATATTGCTTATTACTCCAATAAGATTAGAATGTATTAATTTTAGGCTTGATAACAATTCTTTAAAATCACCAATATAATAACTCTCGTTTTTTGTTACATCAACATTAAGATTTCCACTGGCTATTTCACCAAGTATTCTGTCTACATCATCAATAGTTTTTCTTAGAAAAGCACATACATTATGAGTTGTTTGTGCAATCATACCAATTTCATCATATCTATTATAAAAAGGTTCAAGCTCCTGGTCGGCAGAAAGATTTAACTCACCTAAATAGCCTATGGCATGCTCTACTGCCATAAGTTCTTTACCAACACGGCGTAAAATTAAAAGTGTAATTAATATAATGGCAGCAGCTATTAAAGCACACAGTGTGCCAACAACAATACGTATTGTTGTTACAGAGCCATAAACTTCTGTAGCGTTGTCATGAACCATAAAAACCCAACCACGGTCTTTTAAGTATTTATAAACAACTAATTGTTTTGTTCCATTTTCGTCACGATATGAATATGTGCCTGATTGGGTATTGTTATCTTCACGTATTCGGCGAATAATTTCTTGATAACCTAAATCTGTTGTTTCAGTATTTAAAAGTGTTTCATCTTTATTGTAAAGATAAACACCAGTTTCGGCATTTAAAAATACATAATCACTGTCGGGCAAACCTTTTATAGATAAATTTAATAATGAATCCATTAAATGACTTGCATAAACACCAGCGCCAACATAACCAATACATTTTTGTCCTTCAAAAATTGGATAATACATTGAAAGTATCATACTGCCAGTTCCTGGAGATTTCATTATTCCCAAATTTGTCAGTTCTTTTTGGGTTAATATTGAGTTTTGGAATGTGTTGAGTGACTCTCCTGTACGTGTAGTCATTCCAATAGCGCCTTGTGAAGTATGTGTTAATACATATGTATCTGGAGTAGCTATATATAATCCCTCAAAAATACCTTTAACAGCCGCAAAATCTTCAGTGTATTGTTGAGCTTTTGCCAAAAGTGCGTCATCTTCTGGGTTTAAAAGAATATTGTGAACTTCACTGCTTAAAGCAAAAGCCTCCATATATTCTTCTGCTGAAGATACATAAGCGTTGATTATAGCCGCTCTGGATTCAACAGCGTCAGTCATCTGATTTGTAATATCATTTTTGACCATAGCCGCGGCATTAGAAGATACAATAATCCATAGAAATAACATTCCAACTAAAGTGACGACTGTTGTAATTATGCCAATACGTGAAGCAAGTCTTTGATTTACAAGAAATTTCATAACTATCCTCCTAAAAAACAGGAATTTAAAAATTATAATATTGTTACATTATATAAGTTAAGTATTTTGTGGTTTACTAACTTATGACAATATTTATTATATCATGCTACTTATTTTTTGTCGAGATTATATTATCTAATGAATAACGAAATTGTGTGAATATATAAGGCTTTGTTTTAATTATAGATTAACAATTAAAGTATAAATTGAAATACATTATATGCTATAATTTTATTAGAACGAAAGTTATAAAATAAATGTTTCAGCCTCAAGCGTATGCCTGAGGCTGTTTAAAGTTATTAGTGACTGTAAATTTTTAAATTTCCCAAGCCTTTATAGGATTTTGGGTGGCAAATTTTCCGCCTGTTATTTCAATACATGTACCTGTCATATATCCGGCTAAATCTGAAGCCATAAATACTATAGCGTTTGCTATGTCTTTAGGCTGACCAAATCGGCGTGCCGATATTGGCTCAAGAAGTTTGTCGCCATTCATGGCTTTTGATTGTGTTGTAAGTGCGGTGTCTATAAATCCTGGTATGTAGCCTAAAACCCTTATATTATACGGCGCTAATTCGGATGCCATTGTGCGTGTCATTGATAAAACGCCAGATTTAGCAGCGGCGTATGCCGTGTATCCAACAGAAGGTATAACACTTGCGAATGACGAGGCGTTTATAAGTACACCGCCTTTTTGGCGCATTTTATTATAAGCTATTTTTCCGCCTATAAATACGGATTTAAGATTTGTATCTATAACAGTGTCCCAAAGTTCCTCGTCCATGTCTTTTATAAGTGAAAAAGGCATATAACCAGCATTACTTACAAATACATCTATTGTACCAAGCGCTTTTTCAGCATTGTCGGCAAACGCCATAAGCTCTTTTGATTTTGATACATCGCATGTTTGTGAGAATACTTCTATTGATTGTTCTTTTAATTTATTCTCGGCGTTTTTAAGTTTTTCGGAATTTCTGGCACATATAGCCACTTTAGCGCCAAGGTTACCAAACATTTCGGCGGTGGCATAGCCTATTCCCTCAGAGGCTCCAGTAATAACAATGGTTTTTCCTTTAAATGATATTTCCATATATATCCTCCTTTTACATATATTATAAAATATTTTATCATATAAGTATAAATAATTAAATATATGGTAAAAATTTATTACAAATATATGCGGTTTTAAAAT
>CATJUP010000047.1 GCA_949743655.1 uncultured Eubacteriales bacterium | reverse complement strand
CGCTTCCTTTATTTCAAGAAATATAAAACGTGTTTTGCTATATAAACATAAACTAAATCAGTTCTGCCAATATCATTTCGTACAATGGTTAAAAGTTAAAGTTCTTTCGCTTCCTTTCTTTCAAGAAAGGAAGAAAGGAGAGATGAATTTTTCAATAATCCCCAAAATAACGCTTGTAGCATAAAAGCGCGTCTTCGTTAAGAATATCCAATTTTCCGTCAGTTTGGTTTTTAATTAAATTTCTGCATTTTCCTATTCGGCTTAACATGGGTCCCACTACAGTAACTGTTTGATTTATGTAAGCGGAAATATCAGAAACTGACGTTGGTATTTTATAACCATGAGCACTGCTTGCTATAATTATGCCCTCATCTCTTAGAGGAGCAACTATATTTCTATAAAGAAAATCTTTTCTAACCGTTTTTTCAGAAATTTTTGATAACTGCTGTACAATTTCTCCTGAATATATAAACTTTTCACTATCAAACATAATTACATTATAAACAAGCATTTTTAAAAACAATACTCGCAGCCTAATTACATCCACATCACTTTTTTCATTCTTTTTGATATAATCAGTCGAGCATTTATAAGCTAATTGATATACTAAGTCATCAAACTCATTTCTTTCAGTTTTTAAAGAATACTTTAAGTATAAATCTGGAAAATTAACAATTCCTACAATTTTGCTTTTAAAAATTTTTAAAATATCAGGAGCTTTACTGTCAGTAATATGTTTCATAACAGAACCGGCTACAATGTCTGCTATCTGAACCAAATTGCTTTGTTTGCTGTCAATATAATCAAAATCATACTCATTAAATAAGTTGTTTTCAGGACGATGTTCGCAAATATATTTACGGTATCCTTTTTGAAATTCAGACGTTCCAAACTCGTTTTTAACAATTTTTAGTTTAGGATATACGCAATACATAGTATTATATAGTTTTTCATGCAGAAATTTTATAAACGAACTTTTATACTCTTTTAAATGAGAATGGTCGTAAAAAGCCCTTTTGTCAGCTATAAGTATAATAAGCTGAAAATCTAAATTAATTAATTCGCCTATTAGTTTAGCGCGCCGAGAATTGTTTTGACCAATACTGCTTGACTTCATCTCTTTAGAATTAAAATATACTTTTTGTATTTCTGATATTTTGTTTTCAATTTCAGTAATTTTGTTATTATCAACAATAACAGCGCAAACAATATAATGAGAAGACACATTCTGTTTGTCAAAAGCAAAACCAAAATTTCCGCACTCATCAATAAAAGCTGTTCTTTTAGGCTGTTTACCGATTTTTTCTTTTAACATATATTGTTCTATTGAAATTTGCCCATATTCATCCAAATTACTTTCACCTCCTGTTTAAATATATATTATTATATCATACTTAATGTATTTTGTCATATAGCCATTTAAAATAAAAATAGAGACGTCTTTTGACGCCTCCTAATAAAAAATTTATTTAAAATGGATACATAGGTTTATTGTTTTCCATTTTTTCAATCATATAGTCTAAATATTTAACATTTGTGCCTTCATCGTTTACTTTAATGTAATAAGTTTGTTTGTTGTTATTTTTTGTTATAGTAATAGTGGCTCCAAAATCATCATCTTTATCCGAAGTATAATTATAATTTTCAAAGTCGTCTATTTTTGAGGCTATATAATTTAATATAGGTTTAAAATCACCTTTTTTATAATCACATATAATATACTCTTGTGAATACATATCCTCTTTATTTTCAGTATCATACCACCACTCGTTATAATATATACCGCTGTTTTTAAAGCTGTCTTTTATAAATTTTTCTACCGTCAAAGAAGTCCTAAAAGTAATTTGATAATTTCCAATATCATTGCCGTTATAAAAAACCCTGCATCTTCTTTTATAAAAATCCAGCCTAAACCCATTGTCAAGCTCCAATCTAAAGTCGGAATATATACAGCGGCATATAGCGTCAGTATCATAAAAAGACTCTTCATTTAGCACTCCTGCAAGCTCGTCCAAAAGCGCTTTGTCTGTCACGTCAAATTTTGTTAAAATATCCCATTCATCTTCTATTCTTAATTCTTCGGGAAGCATATTGTTATTTAATAAAAACTTATTTTCATTCCAATGAAAGTTGTCAACTATTGTAATTGAGTTCACATCAAATATTGAGTTTTTATTAAGTGAAATTGTTTTATAAAAAGAGTTATATATTATTTCCTCATCGTCATAACCCAATATATTCATAATATTTCTAAAAGGTACATATATAAGAGAGTTATCAATAATGACTTTTTTGCCTAAAACTTTTATACCACCATCAATATTAACTGATAATGTATTAATGTTAATATCAAAAAATTTTTTATCATCATCGTAAATTTCAATAACATTTTTGTCAGTATCATAATTATAATTTATGTCTTTATTTATAATATCGCCTAAAGAGTTTAAATTAATATATATATCGCCTAATACATTCAAAAAACTATTTGTATTTAAAGTTTTTGAATTTGTATCACCCTTTTCGGATATAAAAGTAACACTGTTGTTTTCTATATTTATTATTGTCTGTTCTTTACTAAGCGCTTTAGCAAAAATAAAATTAATATTAAAAATTTCAATAATAATAAACATAATTAAAAATAATAAATACCTTTTTATTTTCACAATACCCCCCCCCTCAAAAAATCTTTAACTCAAATTGTTTTTATAATATAAAATAACATCCTAAATTATCAATACATAATGTCTGTTGTTTAATCAAATTTTACTACTTTAACAATATAAAGTAAACAGTTTTAATTTATTTAAATAAAACATTAATATTCAAAAAAGACTCAAGCCGCAGCCTGAGTCTTATAAAAATTAATTTGACATATTACTTTTTAAGCGGATTGTTTGACATATCAAACACACGGTTTTCAGATAAATAATCTCTTACTATATCAAGTGCCTCTCCAAACCTTTGGAAATGCACAATTTCTCTTTCTCTCAAAAATCTCAATGGTTTTAAAACATCAGGGTCAGATGTAATATCAATAAGATAGTCATAAGTTTTTAACGCTTTCTTTTCTGCTGCCATATCCTCGTATAAATCTGTAAGAGGGTCGCCTTTAGATTGTATATAAGCGGCTGTCCATGGGTCTCCAGCGGCATTGCAAGGATAAACACCAAGACCATGAGATACATAATAAGTGTCAAAACCAGATGCCAATATCTGCTCGTCAGTAGCTCCCCTTAAAAGTTGATGAACAATAGTTCCCATCATTTCTGTGTGCGCCATTTCCTCAGTGCCTATGTCATTTAAAGTAGCTTTTGCCTGAGGAGTAATCATTGAGAATTTTTGGCTCAAATATCTTATTCCAGCGCCAAGTTCTCCATCAGAACCACCATATTGCTCCATCATTGCTTTAGCCAATTTAGGGTCAGCGTTTTTAATATTTATAGGAAACATAAGTTTTTTTTCATAAATCCACATAAATTAACACCCCTCCTTAAAATTATTAAATTCTCTGCTCCATGGCCATGGACAATCATCCCATTGCCATTTATCCTCACACCTATTTATAGATCGGAAAGAACACATAGGTCCTACAGCCTTTTCATATTTTGCTCTTACTGAGTCAGCAGCTTTAACTATTTTGTTGTACTCGGCTATAGCCTCGGCGTTATCTGGATGCGTATTAAGATAAAGCCCTAAATCAACTGCCATAAAATCAAGCTCTGTAAGTTTTAATAATAATGTCTCGTTATCCATTAACAGCACCTCCCCATTTTATGAGAAGTTTTTTTATAAGGTATAACAAGGTTTTTAAATGTTGTTCCAAGAACAAGACTTTCGTCAGTTTCCATTATATCAAAATCAGTTTGGTAAGGTACATAAGCCTCTGATAATCCTACTCTCTCTATAATACAATCGTTACAGTCAGCTATTTCATAACAAAATTCAGGTGTATTCTCACAAGGGTCTTCTTTTTTAGGGCATTCACAGTTTTTGTTTGTTTTGTTGCAGCTAAATATTCTGTAATACTCATCATAAACCTGTTTCATCGTTTATCCTCCTATTCAATTTAAACACAATTTATATTATGTAAAAAATATATTGAGGTTACAAACTATTTGTTCCATTTAATGTCAATAAACGCACTGTGTTTACTATTTTGGCAATAAAAAAAGGACTTTAAAAGCCCTTTTTATTCATTATTTAAAATGTTTGTCAAGAAAATCTATAACTATATTCATAACTTTTGTTTGGAAAAAATAATCATCAGCGTGTCCTGCGCCGTCAATAAGATAAAGCGTTGTATCAATATTATTTTCTTTTAACTTTTCATAGAGTATTTTTGTCTCATAAGGGCTTACAAGTCCGTCTGCTGTTCCATGTAAAAGAAGGAAAGGCGGGTCTTTAGGGTCAACATATGTAAGAGGGTTGGCGGCTTGCGCCTTTTGTGGGTTTGAATATATTGAACCCCCAGCGTTATTTCCAAACGCTATACCATTTACAAGCATAGCCTCTGTTGTTGACGCTGAATAATGGCTTTTTTCAATTTCTTCCCCAAGCCCTTTTCCTATTGTAGTTAGGTCTGTAGGACCATACCAGTCTATACAAAGCTGAACGTCACTTAACTCCGAAAGATTTTCTCCCTGTTCAAATTCGGCAACACCGTTTGAAACACCAACCATTGCCGCCGCGTATCCTCCTGAAGAATCTCCCCATATAGCAACCTTATTTTTATCTAATCCATATTCATCAGCATGTGCCCTTAAAAACCTTATAGCTGACTTTACATCAATTATTGATGAAGGAAACGTATAAGTTGGAACAAGCCTATGTTCAACAGTTATAACGGCATAGCCTGCCTCTGCCAGTTCCATTCTTTGCTGTAAAAACTGGTCTTTATTAAGCCTTGAAAATCCTCCCCCTTTAACAAAAACAACAATAGGTACTTTTGTATCCATACGAGGAATAATCATATCCATTTTTAGAGGAACATTTTGTCCCTGAGTGTATATTTGTGAGTAAACAACATCACTAATATAATCCAACCTTAATTTTGTTTTTTCAACACTTATATGTATAGCGTCATTGTCAGCTATAGGCGTATCTGACGCTATTACTGAGACTGGAGACAAAGCTATTGCAGCTAATAAGCCAAGTGAAATTATCTTTTTTAAAAATTCTTTTTTCATATAAATCCCCCTAATAATTATATAGCTGTATAACAGCTATACATATTATAATTTATGTTTTTTAAATATTCAATAAACATT
>CATJUP010000046.1 GCA_949743655.1 uncultured Eubacteriales bacterium | reverse complement strand
TTAAATTAAAGACAAAAAAGCCGTAATATTTAAGTATTATAGCCATAAATATTATATTGTCAATACATATAATATTTAAATGTTAAATAAACAATATAAAAATTATTTTAACCCAAATACCACATAAAGCACATGTTTTAATATAACATAAATATTAAACAATTAATAAAAATTTTCTCTTGACAAAAATTACAATTATTATTATAATATTTTTGTTTGTAAAAACTTTGTGCGCGTAGCTCAGCTGGATAGAGCGTCTGACTACGGATCAGAAGGTCGCGTGTTCAAATCATGTCGCGCACATCAAAATTGCCACCAGGTTAAACCGGTGGTTTTTTACATTAAAAATTTAAATACGTAAAATACACTGACTTATTTATAAAATTAAAAACATAAAAGGAGGTCAGTTATGAAATGTCCATACTGCCAAAAAGAAATGAGATTAGGCTATATACAATGTCGTGATGGAATTAATTGGACGCCTAAAAAACAGTTAATAGCAGCATTTTCTTATTTAGGAAGAGGAAAAATCTCACTCCAAAATGGTGCCAGTATTATAACCAAGTCGGCTGTTTATGCTTATAACTGTGATGATTGTAAAAAGATTATTATTTCTTACAATGACGAAGAAGAATGTATATAAATTTTTTATTGCAAATGAAAAAATTTTATAATATAATTATGTAAATATGCGGATATAGTTCATTGGTAGAATGAAAGCTTCCCAAGCTTTAGAGACGGGTTCGATTCCCGCTATCCGCTTAGCACATAAAAAATCACCTTTTTAACAGAGGTGATTTTTTATGTGCTTTAAAAAATTCATTATAAATTAAATTTAATACATTACTCAAACAATTCAGTTGAAATGTACCTTTCACCACCGTCAGGCAAAACAACAACAATAACCTTTCCGGCATTTTCAGCCTTTTTTGCTTGCTCAAAAGCAGCGTAAAGTGCCGCACCAGAAGAAATACCAACAAGTATGCCTTCTTTTTTAGCTATTGTTCTTGCCCATTCAAAAGCGGTTTCATTCTCAACAGTGGTTATTTCATCATATATATCTGTATTTAATGTTTTAGGCACAAATCCAGCACCTATACCCTGTATTTTGTGTTTTCCCGAAATTCCCTTTGAAAGTACAGGAGAGTCTACTGGTTCAACAGCCACAATTTTTAAATCAGAATTTTTTTGTTTTAAAAATTTTCCCGTACCACTTATTGTGCCTCCTGTACCAATGCCAGATACAAAAACATCAATATTTCCCTGTGTATCTTCCCATATTTCAGGTCCAGTAGTCTCAAAGTGCGCTTCTGGATTGGACATATTTGTAAACTGTCCCAATATAACACTATTTTCTACCTCTTTCAAAAGCTCTTCAGCTTTTTCTATAGCTCCCTTCATACCTTTAGCGCCTTCAGTAATAACAATTTTAGCACCATAAGCCTTAATAAGTTTTCGTCTCTCAATACTCATAGTCTCGGGCATTGTTATTATTATTTTATAACCCAAACTCGCTGATACAGCCGCTAAACCAATTCCTGTGTTTCCGCTTGTAGGCTCTATTATAACAGAACCTTTTTTTAAAACACCTGCTTTTTCGGCATCTTTTATCATTTTTACCGCTATTCTGTCTTTAATACTTCCGGCTGGATTAAAAAACTCAACTTTAGCTAATATTTTAGCTTTAAGAGCAAATTCTGTCTCGATATTGCTAAGCTCTATAATTGGGGTTTTTCCCGTAAGTTCTGTTATACTTTTAAATATAGCCATAAAAATCATATCCCTTCAAAATATATATTTCCTATATTATTAATATGATTATATGGTCTTATTATCCATTTGTCAATACATCTTTTCAAATAATTTTATATAATATAGTCTTCACCATCTAAGAAATCTGCTAATGTAAAGCTGTCAACATATTCTTCAATAACTTTTTTTAAACCGCTCCAAAACCTAACAGTAGTACAGCTTTCATATCTTACGCAAGTATTTTCTTCATCCTCAAGGCAAACTACTGGCGCTAAATTACCCTCCATTACTCTTATTATATCACCAACTATATATTTATCAGGGCTTTTAGAAAGTTTATATCCTCCACCATTTCCTCTAAGGCTTTTAAGGTATCCAGATTTACTAAGAGTTGGTATTATTTGCTCCATATATTTTATTGTAATTCCCTGTCTTGCTGAAATGTCCTTTAAAGGTATAAACTCACCATTGTTGTGCATAGCTAAATCTATCATTATTCTTAAAGCATATCTTCCTTTTGTTGATACTTTCAAAAAACTCCCTCCTTAATCATGAAAATACTTAATAATTGTTATATTTAAAGTAATTCAATATAATTGCTCTATTAATACAAATCTCCATTTAGTAAATCCAAAGAGTTTTTATATTTTTTCAATCTCTCAACATCTTTATCAGTCATTTCAATTATTCTTTGCCTATTCATATTATGTTTAATATCTGCTATTTTTACTTTAAGTGCTATACCGCCATGTTTTTTTATATTATTTATATATTCAAAATAATTACAATCATTTTTTGTAAGCAAATTAACAGCATTTACAATATTTTCAGAAAATTCCGTTTCAAGCTCCTCAATAGTAATATTTGAGTCCTCAATAACATCGTGTAAAAGAGCTGTTATTATCTCGTCTTCTGTATCCATTTGCTCTGCTAAATGAATGGGGTGCATTATATATGGATAACCGCCTTTATCAAACTTTCCCTCATGCGCTTTATAAGCTATAACAGCAGCTTTTTTTATTTTTTCAGTGTAAATCATGTTTTTTCCTTTCTTAAGTATAAAACATTAATCTAAAAGTTATAAAACCGCGCCTGCGCGCGGTTTTATATTTTATATATCTTTAGAAGATATATCAGTTATATATCCGTCATCATCAATCTGTATTTTTACTTCTCTGTCATCTAATTTTTCACCGTTTACTGCTTTTTCAAGCCCCTCTATAGATGAGTCATAATATTTAAGGTCAATATCCATGCTGCTTTTATATTTGTAGGTAGTCTTTTTACCACTGTCAAATTCAAGCCTTATTGTTTTTGAAGAACTGCTTATTTCGTAAAGATATCCAGTAGCTTCCGACACATTTCCGTCTACCGAAATAAGATAATTATCTTCATCATACTCAATTTCAGCGTCAATTTTTTTACTATCTTCCTCTATAGCATCAATAAGGTCTTCATAACTTGTTATACCATTTTGACCGTCTTTTACATCAACATCAATATCTTTAGGCTTATCAACCCTATATTTTGTTGACGAACCAGATATTTTAAGACTTGTTTCTGATATAGAAGTAATTTCTCCCTCTTCACTTTCTTTTGATGATGAACTACTACTGCTTATAAGATAAACTTTTGTTACCTCGTCATCGCTGTTTAACATAAGACCTATTTTATCTTTTTTGGATACTTCATCTTTAAAGTCTTTATAGTCTTTTGACTTCTTTTTTATATAAAATTTAACTTCATCACTGTCTCCGTCTTTATAGTCATAATCCTTTGAACTGCCTGAGTTTTTACTGCTTGTTAATTTTATATAAGAGTCGCTAATTTTTGAAAGATACCCCACTTTGTCATAATCGTCATCATCATCGTCATCGTCATCATCGTCATCCGTTGTTAAATAAACTGTTGTTACCTGGTCACTGCTATTAAGCGAAAGCTCTATTTTATCACCGTCTTGAACATCTCTATCAAAGCGGTCATAATCCTGCTTTTTGTCGTTTATATAAAATGTTACATCCTCAGCGTCTTTGTTTTTAAACTCATATTTCTCATCATAATCTTTGTCGTTTCTTTTAGCTTTAAGCCATATATAAGAGCTGTTTGATTTATAAAAATATCCGCTCTCATCATATTTGGTTGAGTCATTTATAAGGTAAACTTTTGTAACATCTCCATTTGAGTTTGTTACAATTCCTATTTTGTCGTCTTTTTCTACTTTTTCGTCAAAATCATCAAAATCTTTCTCTTTATTGCCAATGTAAAACGACACATTACTTCTGCTGTTGTTTTTAAAGTAATGTTTTGTAGCCGAACCTGATTTGTTCTTTTTAAGGCTTATATATGATGTTGATATAGAACTGTAATATCCAGTTTTATCATAATCATCATCGTCATCATCATCATTATAAATTAAATAAACCTCCGTAACTTTTCCGCTGCCGTTTGTTACAATACCTATTTTATCACCACTTTGAACTTCATCTCTAAAATCCTCGTAATCCTTTTTCTTTGTACCTATATAAAAAGTTACGTCTTTTCTGGTATCATTTTTAAAGTCATATGTTTTTGTTGATGATGAGCTCTTGCTTGTTTTTAATTTTATGCTTGATGATGATATAGAGCTATAGTATCCAGTGTTATCATATTTATCACTATTTTTAATGTCATTTTCTTCAGAGGCATCAACTCTTGTAACATAATTATCTTTGCTAAGATAAATCGAAACACTGTCTCCACTTTCTATTTTGTCCTTAAATTCCGAAAAGTCATATGACTCACCCTCATAAAAAAATCTTGTATATTTAATATCATCAAAATCATAAGTTCTTTTAGAGCCATTCACTTTAATTGTTATGTCACTTCTTGTAATGTCAGAAAAAGTACCTTTGTAACTTGGGCTGTTTGATGAGTTGTTGTTTGACGATGTGTTTCCAGCCGGCTCTGTAACAACAACACTTTTAATATTATTACCCAAAAATGACACAAGCACTCTATCACCAACTTTCACTTGCGCAAGCGTTATAACACTGCTTCCACTAAGGCACGAAAGTGATGTAGCACCTGTATAACTAACATCTTTCAAACCATCGTTTACAGTAAGTATAATATTTCCTCCAGCTACTTGAGCTGATTTAACAGTACCAACAACAGAACCTCCTTGGTTAGGTGTTGTGTTGTTGTTTATATTATTATTTGTATTTGAATTATTATTTTGCGATTTTGACTTTACAAAATCGTTTGTTTTTGAAACAACAACAGCCGTTTCTGCTCTGTTTATATAACTTTTAGGATTAAAATTACCGTCTGTATCTCCAGTAATAATACCAAGTCTGTTAAGCATGTCAATATAAGGCACAGCAACGCTTGCTACACTTGCCGAGTCTTTAAATGTAAGCGATACATTATTATTTATAGTATCAAAATTTTTAAGCGCTCTTCCAAACATTATAGCCACATCTTGACGTGTTGCGTTTACACTCGCTCCGCTTGAGTTTACAAACCCTGGTATATCCGAAATAGTAACAATACCATTTTCAAGCCCATAAGCCACAGCCTCATAAGCCCATGTTGGTATTTTATATCCACTCATAACAGTTGTGTATTTTTGCACAACATCATTTCCAATAGATTTTCCAGTATATTGTTTCATAATACTGTATACAAGCTGCATTGTTTCACAATAATTTACTCGGTCTTTCGCTCTAAAAACTTTGTTCCCTTTATCATTATAATCACCAACCATAAGCCCAGCATCGGCTACCGCATTTATGTATGTTTTAGCGCCTTCCCATGGCACATCGTTTATATCCGAAAAATTGGCAGCCATTATCTGCGGCGTAAAAGATGTTATTAAAAATGTTGTTATTAAAGCGGCAGATAATTTTTTAAATTTCATTTTTTATTCCCCCTCTTTTATTGGCATATATTAAACCAATAATAATATACTGCTATTTGTTATTATACAATAAATTTGTTAAAAATGTTTATATATTACTAAAAATTTATATAAAATTAAATATTTTGTAATATATTTGTTATATTGCCATATTAAGACCGCAGAGAAAATTCTCTACGGTCTTATTGCTC
>CATJUP010000045.1 GCA_949743655.1 uncultured Eubacteriales bacterium | reverse complement strand
GAGTGGAATGATTTTGAGAAATTAAATAGAAGATTGCCTAAAGAGTATATGTGGGAAAAAATGAGCGCATTTGAGAGCAGTATGCACCAAAATACAGCCACAGAAGGTAAACCGAATAAAAAGTATGTGTCATTTGACGGATACTTTGAGGCGGTATATTCTTATGACGGAATATTATTAAATGAGAAAACTGCTCCAATAGATATGGGAACATACATTTATAATCCTTCAACAGCGTGGAAGAGAAAACATAAAGATGCTTTGGATATGTGGGATACATTGTATTATGAGGAAAGAAAAGATGTTTTAAAGGATAAAGGCGGTTACATGATTGACCATGGTATTAGTGATGTACTTTCATATAAATTGATGAAAAATACAGAGGAAGAACAAAAATAATATGTTAATAAATCATCCGAAAAATATAAAAAAAGATATATAGGAAATAACAAGTATAGACATTAAAGTAAGGTGGGTGATATTATGGATATATTTAAAATAGCTCATATATTAGAGATATACTTGATTTTTATAGCGCTCGTTTCATTTATAAGTACATATCTTTATGATTTTGTAAGCGCCTTTACTATAATGATATTACTTTTTTTAGGACCATTAATGCTTATTTTATTTCCAATTATAGTAATTTCTCATATAATAATATTAGGAGAAAGACTTTATTTAATTTTTGAAAAAAAGGATGCTTATAAAAATGAGATACATATGTTAAATATATTTTGTATATTTGGAAGTATTTCAATAGTATATGTGTTGTGGTTGTTTTCTTTTGTAGCTTCGACTTTTTAAATCGCTATAAAGACTGTACATTTTTTATTTTGGTTTAATTTTTTGATAAGTCAATAATATATTCATGGCGTCATTTAAAATAATTAAATGACGCCAATGTTGTATATGAAAAACATATACGACTGGTATTTAAGCGACAGTACAGCCCAAAGAGCAATGCTTGAATAAAATGGCTGAGGGGATATAAAATCTCGTACGACAAAATAGTTTGTTATAAAAAATAACGCCTTACTTTACTGGAGCGAGGGCGTTATTTTTTATGTGTCAAATTTAGACTAATTTCAAGAGCTTAAAAAGTGTGAAAATTAATTTATAATTGTTCTAAAAACATTTTAGCAAGTTCAGTTCCACTGTTTATATATATACCTGTGCTTTTAACGCTTTCTTCGTCAAATGTGTCAATGCCTTTGCTTTCTTTGTTACTTGTGTAAATCATAAAAGGTACAGGGTCACGAGCGTGAGTTTTTGTAATTATAGGCGTAGGGTGGTCTGGCATAATAAGTATTTTATAGTCTTGTCCGTTTTCATAAAGCCCTTTTGTTAAAGGTTCTATTATATCACTGTCTATAAGCTCTATCGCTCTAATTTTGTTTTCGATTTCACCTCTATGACCACACTCATCAGGTGCCTCAACATGTATATAAACATAGTCTTTTCCGTCTAAAAGGGCTTTTAAGGCGGCTTTTCCTTTGTTAGCAAAATTGGTTGTTATGTTTCCTGTTGCACCCTCAACGTCTATAACATCAAGCCCCGCAGTTATGCCTATTCCTTTTATAAGGTCAACGGCTGATATAACAGCGCCATTAACACCAAATGTATATTTAAAGTTTGGTATAGCTGGTTTTGTTCCTTCACCCCAAAGCCAAATTGAGTTGGCGGGATTAAGCCCTTTTCTTTTTCTCTCAATATTTACAGGGTGGTCTTTAAGTAGAACATAGCTTTTTTTCATTAACTCAAATATTTTATTATTCTTTGGAACATACTCTGTTATTTTTCTTCCAGAAATATCGTGAGGCGGCGTAAGAGAAAGTCCGTTAAGCCCTTCATGCCAAATCATACAATGTCTATAACTTATACCACAATAAAATTCTATTATATCATCTTTAAAATTGTCATTTATTGTTTTTATAATTTCTTTAGCCTCGGCGGTTGTTATTTCTTGGGCGCTGTAATCAAGCATTGTTTTGTTTTCATATACCTCATCATCAGAAAGTGTTACAAGATTACATCTAAAAGCTATGTCATAATCAGCCATATCAATGCCTATACTCATTGCCTCAAGAGGAGAGCGACCGGTGTAACATTTATTTGGGTCATAACCCATAACGGCTAAATTGGCTATGTCGCTTCCTGGTTTCATATTGTCGGGTACTGTTTTTACAGTACCAGCGATTGACTTTTTAACAAGTCTGTCCATATTTGGTTTGTGCGCTTTCATCATAGGCGTTTTTCCGTTTAATTCCTCAACGGGATAATCAGCCATTCCGTCACAGAGCATTACTATATATTTCATATTACATTCCTCTTTTTTATAATTATTTGTATATAGGGTATTTTTCACATATTTTCATTACCTCAGCACGAATATAATCCGCTTTAGAGTCAAAATCGGTTACAGCGTAATTAATAAGTTCTGCCACTTTAAGCATATCACTTTCAACAAGTCCTCTTGAGGTTACCGCAGGTGTTCCAATTCTTACGCCTGAAGTAACAAAAGGACTTCTTGGGTCGTTAGGCACAGCGTTCTTGTTAAGAGTAATATAAACCTCATCGCATTTATTTTGAAGTTCTTTGCCTGTAACTTCGCTTCCTCTTAAATCAAGCAGCATAAGGTGATTGTCGGTGCCGCCTGTGAGAAGTTTTAAGCCATGACTCATAAGCCCATCAGCAAGAGATTTGGCGTTTTTAACAACTTGAGTTTGATAATTTTTAAAATCTGGCTTGAGTGCCTCACCGAAACATACGGCTTTTGCGGCTATAACGTGCATAAGAGGACCGCCCTGAATGCCAGGGAATATAGCTTTATTAAAATTAAATTTGTCGTTTGTCTCTTTATTTGAAAGTATAAGACCGCCTCTTGGACCTCTGAGTGTTTTATGTGTGGTTGTGGTAATAACATCGGCATAAGGTACAGGGCTCTCGTGTAAACCCGCAGCAATAAGACCAGCTATATGTGCCATATCTACCATAAGATAAGCACCGCATTTATCGGCTACCTCTCTAAATTTTTTAAAATCAATTTTTCTGGCGTAAGCGGATGCTCCGGCTACAATAAGTTTTGGCTTTGTTTTAAGGGCTAATTCTTCAAGCTGCTCATAATCTATAAATCCCTCATCGTTTACGCCATAAGGAACAATATTAAAGTATTTGCCAGACATATTTACAGGACTTCCATGAGTAAGATGACCGCCATGCGCAAGGTTCATACCCATTACAGTGTCACCTGGTTCAAGCATGGCGAAAAATACAGCCATATTAGCCTGTGCTCCTGAATGTGGTTGTACATTTGCGTAATCACATTTAAAAAGTTCTTTAGCCCTGTCTATAGCTATTTGCTCAATAATATCAACATTTTCACAGCCGCCATAATATCTTTTTTGAGGATAGCCCTCGGCGTATTTATTTGTAAGAACACTGCCCATAGCCATAATAACAGGTTCCGAAACTATATTTTCAGATGCTATAAGCTCTAAATTTCTGTTCTGGCGCTCAAACTCAAGCTCTATAGTTTTGCCAACCTCGTAATCGTAATCAGTTAAAGCCTTCATTAAGTCTTTTATCATTTTTTTCTCCTTTTCAATATTGTTTTTTTAGTATATACATTCCATAATTATACTTTATATATTTAAAATCTTCAATAACGATAAAAACTTTAATTTGTTTTTATTTAACCAAAAGAGTAAGTTTCCGCCTATTAGGCACAGAAGGAATTTACTCTTTTACTCATATAAAATGCGAGCTTTGTATGGATAAAAACAGTCTTTGACGTTACCTAATTATAAGTTTTATGATATTATGTGTAAAACAATGAATTATTATTTAGGAGATAAAAATATGAGAATAATTGACATTAATGAAAGAACGCATTTGCTAATAAAACAATTATTATATGTTTGGGAAGACTCTGTAAGAGCCGCGCATACTTTTTTATCAAACACTGAAATAGAAAATATAAAAAAATATATTCCAAAATTATTAAAAAACATACCTATTTTAATTATAGCAGAAAAAGATAATAAAATTCCTGTAGGGTTTAATGGGTATATATAAACAAAACTTGAAATGCTTTTTATTTTATCAAATGAAATAGGAAATGGTTTAGGTAAAAATATGTTAAGTTATGGAATTGAGAAATATTCGATAAATGAATTAACTGTTAATGAGCAAAATCCAAACGCTAAAAATTTTTATAAGCATATGGGTTTTGATGTTTACAAAAGAACTGATACAGACGGACAAGGAGAGCCATATCCGCTTTTATATATGAGATTGAATAAATAAAACTTTAGTTTACTTTTTTGTAAATTTACAATATAATTTTTTAAGAGGTGATAATTATGGTTACAAAAATAACAAAAAATATATATAAAAAGGTATTGCCTTTGCCAAACAATCCTTTGAGAGAAATAAATGCCTATATAATAACAGGTGAGAGGAATATTTTGATTGACACTGGATTTAACAGACCAGAATGTGAAGAGGCACTTAAAAGCGCTTTTGAGGAGCTTGGCATAAATTCGGCTGATTTGCTTATTACGCATTTGCACTCCGACCATTGTGGTCTTGTAGCTAAATTTGCCGATAATAACAGTATAATTTATTCAAGTGAAACAGATGGGGAACTTATAAATTTTGAGTCGGGAAATTTATATTGGAAAATGCTTGATGATTTATTTATAAAATATGGTTTTCCAAAAGCGGAATTTGGAAGAAATACAGACATACACCCTGGCAGAAAATACTGTAATAAAGACAGAATTAATTTTACATATATTAGTGAGGGTGACATATTAAAATATGGTGGTTATGAGTTAAAGGTTGTATTAACACCCGGTCATACTCCAGGTCATATGTGTTTATACGATGAGAAAAATAAAATACTATTTTGCGGCGACCATATATTGGGTACTATAACGCCAAACATATGTATAGAAATTGGTGTTGAGAACCCTTTAAACGATTATATACAAAGTCTTAAAAAAATTGAGAAATTAGACGTAAAATTATTGTTAAGTGCCCACGGAACGCCTGTGGAGAATATGTATGATAGAATTAACGAGTTATACAAACATCATGAGCAAAGATTAAATGAGGTATTAAGTATACTTGGAAATGAAAGCAAAACGGCGTATATGACAGCCGAAAAAATGACATGGGAAATAGATTGTAAAAACTGGAATGATTTTCCCGCGCCTCAAAAATGGTTTGCCACGGGAGAGGCTGTATCTCATTTGCAATATTTGTATTTTTTAGGTAAAGTAGTAAAAGAAGAAAAAAATGGCGTGTATTTTTATAGGGTTAAAAAAGATTAAATTTGAAGTGGTGAGAGTATATGGAAAAACTGGACGGTAGAAGTAAGGACATGGAGCTTGAGGCAAGGGAGAGGCTAAAAAGTGTGTTTCCGGACTGTTTTGTTGAGGGGAAACTGGATATAGACAAGCTGCTTAACATATGCGGTGAATACATAGATGATGATTTTGAGAAGTATGAGTTCAAATGGAAAGGGAAAAACGACAGTTTAAAGTTGGCACAAAGGAGAAGTACGGGAACGTTACGCCCATGCCCTGAAGAAAGCGAGAACTGGGACACCACGAAAAACTTATATATTGAAGGAGACAACCTTGAAGTGTTGAAAATACTGCAAGGCGCTTATTACCGACAGGTGAAAATGCTCTATATAGACCCACCGTACAACACAGGAAATGATTTTGTATATGAAGATGATTACAAAGACCCTATTGCAAGATACAAAGAGGTTACGAGTCAGACAACAAAGAGTAACCCT
>CATJUP010000044.1 GCA_949743655.1 uncultured Eubacteriales bacterium | reverse complement strand
GGGGTTTGTTAAATCATTGGGAATTAACAATTTTGATATATGCGCTGTTACAATAGGCAATAATTTTCAGGAGGCTCTTGAAATAACTGTTTTGTTAAAAGATATGGGTGCTAAATTTATTATAGCAAGGGCAAGCAGAGATGTACACCGCAAACTGCTTTTAAGAAACGGTGCCGATGACGTAGTTTATGCCGAAAGAGAAATGGCGGAAAGACTTGCTATAAAATATGGTGCTGATAATATATTTGATTATATAAAACTTACGTCTGATATAGGTATTTATGAAATAGCTGTGCCATTGTCGTGGTATGGTAAAAGTATTATAGAAAAGTCTGTAAGGGCTAAATACAATATAAGTATATTAGCCACAAAAGTAGGAAAGGATATATTTCCTTTGCCATCGCCAGAGCATGTATTTGCTGAAGGCGAAACGCTTATGGTTATGGGAAGAGAAAATGATATAAGGTTTTTAACAAGATAAGGAGTATTTTTATGTTAACAAGTAAACAAAGAGCGTATTTAAGAAGTATGGCTAATGGAATAGATACAATATTTCATGTAGGAAAAAGCGGTATTACACCAGAGCTTACAGAGTCTTTTAATACAGCTCTTGAGGCAAGAGAAATAGTAAAGGCTAATGTGCTTGACAACAACCTTTTAGATGTTAGGGAAGTAGCAACCACAATAGCTGAAAGGACTAGAGCTGATGTGGTTCAAGTAATAGGAAATAGATTTGTGCTTTACAGAAAATCTAAAAAACCAGTAATAGAATTGCCTAAATAAATATTTTTAGACTGTTGATAAAACTATTTTTAAATCGCAGAAAGGGTTTTGGAAACGAGCGTTTATTGAGTAGAAACCGCAGAATGAGCTTTACCCATTCGAGGAAAAGGGCAAGTTCTAAGGCCTTTTTAAAAGCTGATGAAATGAGTCCCTTTATACCGAGTCTGAGTTTTTTGATAACCAAAAAGCCGCATAAGCGGCTTTTTGGTTATTGTCTTTTGTTGGCTCTTTTATTAAGACCAGCTTGTTTTTCGTTTGACTGTTTGAGAAATTCTTTCATTTTTTCCTCAAAATCAGAAAGAGGCGTTGATGCTTGTATATGTATGTCACGGTTTTTATTATTGTGGTTTGGCTTAAAATCGCGTTGCTTTGAATTGTTTTGTTCAGGTTTTGGGAGAGCCGCGCGTATAGAAAGAGAAATTCTTTTTGTCTGATCATCTATTGAAAGAATTTTTACTTTCACCACATCATTTAAATGTAGATGTTCGTTAATATCTTTCACATAAGAGTTTGCTACCTCTGATATATGCACAAGCCCTTGCTTTCCGTCATTTAGAGCAATTATAGCCCCAAAATCCTTAATTTTTATAACCTTACCCTCAACAACACTGCCTACCGTTATTTGTTCTGACATTAAATATTACACTCCCAATATAGATTTTTAATATTTTTAAGATTATAACATAATTATATTTAAAAGACAACAAATTTGTTTATAGTGTTTAAAAACATTAATTACACAAAGTGTATTTATGAATTTTTTGTTTTGTTTAGTAGCTTTATAACTATTTTTTTATAATTGTTTACAAGTTACCAATTATTTTAATTTGAAATTAATAAAAATCTGCTAAAATACAATTATTAGCAACAAAGTTGTTAACAACTTATGTTTTTTTATAACTATTAAGTTATAATATAACTTGTACGGGAGGGACGTACAAAAAATAACGTAAAAGTATTTTAGGGAGGTTTTTAAAATGAAAAGATTTTTAGGAATAGCTTTAACGGCTGTTATGGCAGTTTCTCTTGCTGCTTGTGGCGGTGGTTCTGGCTCTTCATCTTCATCAGCGCCAGCATCTTCAGGCGCAAGCTCAGCAGCAAGTTCGGGATCAAGTTCTCAAGCACCTTCAGCTTCTGGTGAGAAAATAGTTATGAAACTTGCTAACCCTAACCCTGTTGGAGATGTTAAAGACTTAGCATCAATAAGATTTTCAGAATTAGCTGCTGAAAAAACAGACGGAAGAGTTGAAATTCAAGTTTATTCAGGCGGTCAGCTTGGAGACGCTAGGGACACTATAGAAGGTCTTGGTCTTGGAACAAACGAAATCGTTTGTGAAAGTTTAGGAACACTTGACCCATATACATCTCTTGCTAATATTGACGCTATACCTTATATGTACAGAGATTATGACCATTATGCTAAAGTAATGCTTGGCGGAGAGCTTGGAAAAGAAATACTCGACAAAGTTGGAGAGGCTGGAAACTTTAAACTTCTCGGCGGTATGTATAGAGGAGCAAGAGAATGTACAACAAAGAAAAAATTTACCACTCCTGAGGAGCTTAAAGGTTTAAAAATAAGAGTTCCTAGCCAGCAAGTTTATATTGACGCATGGAACGTTTTAGGTGCAGCTCCTACACCTCTTGGACTTTCTGAAACATTTACAGCTCTTCAGCAAAATACAGTTGAGGCACAAGAAAATGCTACAATAGAGAGCTATGGATTTGGTTTTTATGATGTATGCGATTATCTTGTAAAAACAAACCATGTTTACTCAACAGACCTTTTCATATTTAACAGAGATTACTTTAATGAGCTTCCAGAAGATATTCAGCAGGCTCTTATAGAGGCGGCTGACGAGGCTTCTGCTTACAGAACACAGCTTTCACTTGACATGGAGGCTGAGTATGAGCAAATGTTTAAAGACAAAGGTGTAGAGGTTGTTGAAATTGACACAAAACCTTTCGCTGACAAATTTGACGGATTTGTAGAGCAATATTTCCCAGAGCTTGTTGACTGGGCTAACCAAATCGCAGAAGTTCAATAATTGTAATGTCAAAAATACATATTTGAGATTTTGTTCCCTTTGCAAAACGCTCAATAAATAAAGCCGCGCTTAACCGCGCGGTTTTATTAAAAAATTTTGCACTGATTTTAAATTTTAAATAACTACTTTTATAAAAACTTTTTAATTGAATAATATTTTATGGACTTAAATTTATAAAATTAAACATAATGTCTTATCTCCATATAAAGTTTACGCACTAATTAATATTGAAAGGGGAGAGTTTTAATTGCTTAAAAAGTATTCATATTTTTTAGATATTATTGAATTTATATGCCGAAAAGTAATAGGTATTATGATGGCTGTAATGGTTGTAGTAATGTGTTACCAAGTTGTACTTAGATATGTTTTTAACAACTCAAATATATGGTCTGAAGAGGTTACAAGATACCTTTTTGTATATGTAAGTCTTTTGGGCTCTTTTATAGCGGCAAGAAAAAATACACATCTTAAAGTTGACTTTTTTGTAAATCTTCTTAGAGGAAACGTAAAGAGGTATTTTACAATTATCACAAATATAGCTGTATTATTATTTGTTATATATTTAATACCATTGTCTTATAATCTTTCTTTAAGCACAATGAGAAACATATCTCCTGGTCTTAAAATGCCTATGGGATACGCTTATGCCGCTATACCAATAGGAGCTGTTTTAATACTTCTTGGAATGATTGAACAACTTTTAATTAAAATATTTAACAAGGAGGATGAGAAAGCATGAATGTTGGCGCGTTACTTATAATATTGCTTCTTGTTTTGGCTGTAATGGGTATTCCAATTTGTTTTGCTCTTGGAATAGCCACACTTGTAGCTCTTGTTTTGGGCGATATGCCTACAGTTGTTTTAGCTCAAAAAACATTTACCGGTATGGACTCGGTTGCGCTTTTAGCTATACCATTTTTTATGCTTGCCGGCAACCTTATGAGTGGAAGTATAAATAAAAAGATAATAGCTTTTTCAAATGCTATATTGGGTTGGCTTAGAGGAAGTTTGGCAGCTATAACAGTAATAGCGTCAGCCGTATTTGCTGCTATATCTGGCTCTGGTGTTGCCACTGTATCCGCTATAGGCGGAAATATGATACCAGCTATGAAAAAAGACGGTTATCCTGGCGGTTTTGCCGCTGCTATATCTTCTGTTGCGGCTATACTTGGTCCTATAATACCGCCTTCTATATTCCTTATAGTTTACGGAAATGCTACAGAAACTTCCATAGGCGAATTATTTATGGGTGCTGTTTTCCCAGGAGTGGGATTGGCTGTTGTGCTTATGGTCTATTCACTTTTATACGCCAAAAAACACAACCTTCAGGCGCATGAAAAAACACCGCCTAAAGAAATAGTTAAAATAACTCTTGACAGTATATGGGCGCTTTTTATGCCTGTATTGGTTTTAGGAGGAATATTCCTTGGAATATTTACTGCTACCGAGGCGGCGGCTGTTACATGCGCTTATGCTTTGTTTGTTGGTCTTTTTATATACAAAGAGCTTAAACCAACAAAACTTATAGATTTATTTGCTGATGCTGGTGTAACAACAGCAACAATACTTATACTTGTAGGTTTCTCAAAAGTTTCGAGCTGGGTTGTTGTTTCAAGTAATCTTCCTTCGGTTATACTTGATACATTTTTAAGTATTTCTGAAAGCAAAATAGTTATACTTTTGCTTATAAATATACTTTTACTTATAGTTGGTATGCTTATGGAGGCTAACGCGGCTATAGTTATGCTTACACCGCTTCTTCTTCCGCTTATAAATCAGCTTGGTGTATCAACAGTTCACTTTGGTGTTGTTATGGCGCTTAATCTTTGTATAGGTCTTGTAACACCGCCTGTTGGAACATGTATATTGCTTGGAAACACAATATCCGGTGAAAAATTAGAAGACACGCTTATGGCTGCTTTGCCTATGATAGCTATAAGTGTTATATGGCTTCTTCTTGTTACTTATATACCTGCTTTAACAACATGGCTTCCTAGTGTACTTAATTAATGGAGGGGTTTTAATGAATATACCAAAAGTGATTTTAGCTGAGCAGCATTATAAAAATCATCCACAAATTGATAATCCACGTGATGAAGTATCAAAACTGCTTAGTGAATTTGGTTTAAAAAATAAAATAAAACCTGGAATGAAAATAGCAATAACAGCCGGCAGCCGCGGTGTTCACGGAATGGTTGACATAATAGCCCAAACTGTTCAGGAAGTTAAAAACTGTGGCGGAGAACCTTTTTTATTTCCCTCAATGGGTAGCCATGGCGGAGCCACAGCCGAAGGTCAGCTTGAAATGCTTAGAGGTCTTGGCTATACAGATGATGTTATAAAATGCCCTATATTATCAAGCATGGAGACAGAGGTTATAGGTGAAACTGAGCTTGGTACGCCTGTTTTTATTGATAAAAACGCTCTTTCAGCAGACGGGGTTATAGTTGTAAATAGAATTAAAAAACATACCGAGCATAATAGCAAAACCGAGAGCGGACTGCTTAAAATGATGACTATAGGTATGGGAAAACGTGACATGGCATCTTATGTTCACTCAAGAGGGGTATGGGGGCTTACAAATATAATTCCAGCTAACGGAAAATTTGTTTGCAACAGTGAAAGAGTAAATGTAATATGCGGTATAGCGCTTATAGAAAATCAAAGCGATAAATTGGGTTATTTAGAGGTAGTTGATGCTAAAAAAATACCAGAAAGAGAAATTGAGTTATTTAAAATGGCAAATGAACTTTATCCATTTTTGCCTTTTAAAACTTGTGATTTTCTTGTTATACGCCGAGGCGGTAAAAATATAAGCGGAACAAGTATGGATTGCAATATGATAGGGCGTTTTGGTGTGTGGGGACTTTATGAGCCAGAAAAATTTTACTCATCTGATATGGAGTTTGACGCTCCTCTTATAGAGAAAATAGCGCT
>CATJUP010000043.1 GCA_949743655.1 uncultured Eubacteriales bacterium | reverse complement strand
TAGCCAAAAGTTCTTTTTCGCTTTTAAGACTTTCAAAATCGGCTTTAGACTGCTGTGTATCATTAATAATTTTTTGATTTTCACTTTTAAGCCTATCACACTCATTTTTGAGACTAATATTTGCCTCTTTGAGCTTGTTATACTCAATTTTAATAGAACTAAGCTCTTCATTTTCTTTTAATAATTTATCATTCTTTTTTGTTTTGTTTTCGTTTTGTATTTTATTTTTTAATTTCTCAAACTCGTCAAGCGTTTTAAAATAATCGTCAGCTATATTTATTGACGTAAGAACAGATACCATTGTGGCACTCAAATTTTTAGAGCTGTCGCTCGCTCTTAAAAGAGCGGCTTTTTCTTCTATATAATTAGCTACTTTTGTAATATACTCAACAGTCTCATTACCTGTAAGAGTCATAGTTTTGCCGCATATTTTTACCGAAACCATATTCTTATATGCCATTAAAAACATTCCTTTCCAAATTTTGCACATATTTGTATAAAACACAGCAAATAAGATTAACATTTTTAATTATAGCATATAAAAATTTATTTAAACAGTACAAATACGTTTTTTAGACAATTTTTTCTTTTATCTTCATGAGTATTTTCTTTTCCATTCTTGATACTTGAACTTGTGAACGATTAAGTCTTTTGCCTGTCTCACTTTGAGTTTTGTCATCAAAATATCTCATTAATATTATTTGCCTTTCTTCATCTGTAAGCTCGCTTATGGCACTTCTCAATATTAAAAGTTCCTCCTCGTCTTTTCCTGCTTCGTTAAATTTATCTATTAAAAATGTTTCTCTGTTTGAGTTAGGAGTTGTAACTTTTTTATAAAGTGTCTCAACCTCCGCCGAAGACTCCATAGCCAAAATAAGCTCGTCCTCATTTACATTAAGTTCTTCGCACATCTCACTCATTGTTGGCTCTTTTCCATTTTTTATATAATACGACTGATTAAAAAGTTTTACTTTTAAGGCAAGTGACTTAGTAGAACGACTTACTTTTATAAGTCCGTCATCTCTCAAAAACCTTTTTACCTCTCCAATTATCATAGGAACAGCGTATGTTGAAAACTTAACATTATAAGATAAATCAAATCTGTCAATACTTTTTATAAGTCCTATAGCTCCTGTTTGAAAAAGGTCTTCCATTTCATAGCCGCGTCCGCTAAATTTTTTAACAACACTCCATATCAGTTTGGAATTTTCTTGCACAATTACAGCTTTTGCCTCACTGTCACCGTTTTGGGCTTTTTGGATTAAACAGGTTATGTCTTCCATACCAATCACCTGTCATTCCCCTATGCTCTTTTCCATAGTTACTTTTGTTCCTCTTCCTAATTCTGATGAAACCTCAATGTTGTTCATAAAACTCTGCATAATAGTAAATCCAAGCCCGCTGCGTTCTTGTTCTGGTTTTGTTGTAAAAAGTGGTTCCATAGCCGTTTCAATATTTTCAATTCCTTTTCCATTATCTGATATTTCTATGTAAAGTTTATTGCCAGCACAGCCGCACCATATATGTACAATTCCATCACCGTTATCATAGGCATGTATTATGGAGTTTGTAACAGCTTCTGAAACAGCGGTTTTAATCTCTGTTATTTCAGATACGGCGGGGTCTAACTGTAAAGCGAATGCCGCTACTGATACTCTGGCGAACGCCTCATTAGAGCTTATAGCTCTAAAACTTAAAGTCATTTCATTATCGTAAAACATTTATACTTCCTCCTTAAACAGCCTTAGTAGCTTCCTCAACCGTATTATAAATTTTTATAATTCTGTAAAGTCCCGAAACCATCATTATTCTTTTTAAATTATCACTAAGGCACGCTACCGAAGTGATGCCGCCATTTTTTTTAGTAAATTTATACCTTCCTATAATCATGCCAATACCAGCACTGTCCATAAAATCAACATTTTTAAAGTCAAAAATGATATTACTATAGCCTTTCTGAACCGCCTGTGAGTCTATTGACTTTTTTACATTATCAACAAAATGATGGTCTATTTCTCCGTCTATCTCAACTATGAGGCAGTTATTTAATGTTTTAAAACCCACACTCATTATTTTATTCCCCTTTCAAATATTAACAAGTTTATTTTATAAATATTCATTTCTTTTTAATCAATTTCATTCCTTTTTAAATCGTATACAAAATAATTATAAAAAAAGACAGGCAATATAATTTTGCCCGTCACTTGTTATATTTATTCCATTTTTTTACATTAAACTTATTTTGTTATTTTAGATATTGCTTTAAAACAGCTATTATGTGCCCCTCCTGTAAGCTCATAAAGCACAGCCTCATAAGTAGTTATAAAACCGCCTTCTTTTTCTGCTCTTTTAATAGCCATGTTTTTATCGTTATCTTTTCTAGAGCCAACACAATCCTCAACAATAAACACATTATAGCCCTCATCTATAAGGTCTATAAGCGTTTGAAGAACACAAATATGCGCCTCAACACCGCATAAAATTATATTTCTTCTTCCTAAAAGTTTAACACTCCTTCTTATGTTCTCATCACCCATAAGGCTAAAACTCTTTTTGTCAAAAGGCTCAAAATCGCCTAAAGCGTTTGATATGTCATTTATAGTGTTTCCAAGCCCTTTTGTGTACTGTTGCGAAACAATTAAAGGTACATTAAGCTCTTTTAAACCATTTATAAGTTTACATGTGTTTTCTACAATAGAAGTGTTATTGTTTATTACAGGCATAAGTTTTTCTTGATAATCCACAATAAGCGCTAAAGTGTCATTTGATAACAATCTCATAAATTACCTCCAAATTCTGTACCCTTATTTGCCATAGCTGTAGCGTCTCCTTCAATAACAACCTCGCCATTTTGGTTTACTATTGTCATTTTTAAAGTGACTATTCTTTTCTCTTTTTTTATATCTATAACCTCACCAGTTATTGTAACGGTGTCGTTAAACTTTACAGGACGCACAAAACGGCAGCTTTGACCAAGAAATATTGCGTCAGCGCCTGGTATACACATTCCTATTATTGTAGAGTAAAGTGACGCCGTAAGCATACCATGGGCTATTCTTTCACCAAAACGCGTATTTTTAGCATACTCAGCGTTTACATGAAGTGGATTAAAGTCACAACAAATTCCCGCGAATGTGTAAACATCGTGCTCAGTTATAGTTTTTGTAAAACTCTCTTTTTTTCCTATATAAAGCTCGTCTATGCTATAACCTTTCATGTTAAGGCTTTTATTGTCTTCACTCACAAAAACACCTCCTAAAATATATTATTAATGTAAATTATAGCATAAAACAATAATTTTACAAATATTTAAACCAAATAAATAATTAAATACATAAACATTTTGAAAACTTATTATTCAAATATTACTTATTCTACTATTTCATTTCTCTTTTTATCATACAGCATTAATTTTAAATCTATTCCAGAAAAACATAAAGGAAGTGTAAACAATAATATCAAATTTACTATAATTATTTTAAAATTAAAATTAAATAAAGAAGTTTTATTTTTTATCGCATATCATATCGAATAAAAGAAATAAAATCCATAAAAAACCACAAAAGCCATAAATATTAATAAAAATCCAAACATAGTTGTAGCGTCAATTATCTCATTTGAGTACCAACAAAATAAAAACCGACACACATAAAACAGAAACTTTTTCTTTTTTCATAATTATCCCCATATAAAAATTGGGTGAATAAACACCCAATTTTTATATTTTAATAAGTCTTTTTATAGCAGTCACAGCCTCTGAAGGACTTGACAAAACAGGTACTTTTGTATTGCCAATTTTGTCCATTATTCTGTGCATACTTGCCTGTGCCAAAAGTATAACATCGCAGTTATCAGCCTGTTTTCCAATTTCCTCAATTATAAGTTCGTTATGCCTTTTTTCTCCTTCAGGTGTACCCAGCAAATCTATAGCGCCTTTTACAAGAACAGTATTTACATTAATGCTTTTACCTAACTCTTTAGCTGTATCTTCAACAAGTTTTCGGCTTGGCGCCAATGTTGACTCAACTGTAGCTAAAAGAGTTATGTTTTTTCCAATACTTACAGCCTTTTCAGCCATAGGTCTGTCTATTTTTATATATGGTACACTAACCTCGTTTTTAAGTATGTCTACTGCCTCCGAAACAGATGAGCATTGATTTAAAATAATATCAGCACCTGTTATTTCGGCGCATTTTAAATACATTCGCAGCTTTTCTATTATATCTTTTGTAACACCTGTTTTTCTAGCTTGAGGCAAAAGACTGTCATCCATTATATTAAATATTTCAACTTCGGGTAATTCCGTTTTAAAAAGCTCGTTAAGCATTTCGTAAGTAAGAGGGTTTGTATTAATAATGGCAACTTTACTCATTTTTTTATTCCTTTCATATTTTTAAAAACACTAATTTTGTTGTTTCCTAAATCTTTGAAGACTTTCAACAACAAACTCCAAATGTTCCTGAGCAACTACTTTTGCTATATAAGGCTTTTTATTAGCTATTGAGTCAACAAGTTCTTTATGCTGTTCAAATGTCATATGTTTTACAGCGTTATGCTTTTCTTGAATTATATAATTCCAATGCTCTCTTATAGCTCTTATAACAACACCAGATATTATATTTGAAAGACTGACTAACATTGGGTTTCCGCACGAGCGCCCTATTATTGAGTGCAGTTTATTATCAAGAAAAGAAAGTCTGTTTCCATTGTCACAATTTCTCATTTCTTTTATACACTCGTTTAGTTCTAAAACGTCTTTCTCTGTTCTGTTTAACGCCGCTCTTTCGGCAACACCAACTTCAACTATACGCCTTATATCCATTATTTGGTCTACATTAACCGAACCATTAAAAAGCATTATAAAAAACACTTTATAAGCCATATTCTCGTTTAAATTATTTAAAAAAGTGCCTTCCCCCTGCCTGCTTTCTAAAACACCAAATATACTTAAAGCGCTGTAAACCTCTCTTACATGTGCACGGGAAACACCTAATTTTTTAGCTAATTGATTTTCGGAATATAGCTTTGAGTTTCCATTGAGCTTTTCTTCAGAAATAAGTTGTATAACACTGTCCAAAATCATTTCATAGCGTTCTTGTTTAGTTACGGCTATTTCTTCCATATTTTTCTTCCCTATTTATATTTTGTTACTATGCCTTACTGTTAATCAGTAAAGGCATAGTATAAAATGCTTAAGGTACTAAAGGATTAGATAATAAAGCACCGTTATTATCAAAAACTAAATCCTTAAATTCTCCTTTAAATTCTATATCGTCACGTTTTTTAAGCTCCTCATAAAGACCTTTTGAAACAAGGAATTTTCCCTCATGCAAAGTGCTGTCTATAACACAAAACTTAACATTATTTTCATCTTTTCGTCCTTCTATTTTCATAAGCCCGTTAAGACAATTTAGTCCCGTTTGTATTGCAAAAAGGTCTGTTTCGGCTACAAAAGGTATTTTTATTTTGTCAAGGAACGTTGTTGTAATTCCGTTTGTATAAGTAACTTTAAAGTCTATTTTATCAAAATATCTTTTAGATATAATATCAGCCTGACCAACACCAACGGCGTTTCCATGACTTTGTTCTGTTAAATCCAAAAGCGCTATTT
>CATJUP010000042.1 GCA_949743655.1 uncultured Eubacteriales bacterium | reverse complement strand
TGTTTGGCAAAAACAGTTTCGCCAGTGTAAGTGATTTGAAAAATGCCGAAATAGCTCTGAAGGATACAGGGATTGGTATTAAATATTTCTAAGATTGTAAAAATTATTAATAATGATATAATATTAATTATTTGAGTAATTTGATTTAAAATAAAAAGTGTAAAATGAGTAAATAATATAAAAAATAGCAACTGTAAAGGTGTGTAGTATGACAAAAAGGATATTTGTTACTGGTGATAAGCATGGAACATTTGTTCCAATATTTGGATTGGCAAAAAAAGTTGCGCTAAACAGCAGTGATATTTTAATAATAGCAGGCGATGCTGGATATATTTGGAATAATGAATATAAATATAAGGTTGAAAGTTTAGAACAAATTTTTCCGGGTGTAATAGCGTTTGTTGACGGAAATCATGAAAATCACGATTTATTAAATAGTTTTGGTGTAAGTGAGTGGAATGGTGGAAAAGTCCATAAAATAGGTGAAAGACTTTACCATTTAATGAGAGGTGAAATATATTGTATTTATGGCAATAGGTTTTTTACATTTGGCGGTGCGCGCTCTGTTGATAAAGACAGGCGTATAGAGGGCGAAAGTTGGTGGAATGGAGAAGAGCCAACATTTGAGGAACTGAAATATGGTGAGAAAAACATAATAGAGCATTTTAATGATATTGATTATATTATTACTCACGAAACGCCTTTGTTAGCAAGGGAACATATATCAAGAGCCAAACCAATAGATGACGATTATATTATTCCAAAAGAATTTGATGAATGGTATAAAATAGTTTTAAAATCAAAGAGCCTTAAAAAATGGTATTTTGGTCATATGCACGCCGATAAAATTATAACTCCAAAATTGCGCGCTATACACAATGATATTTTATTATTAGGTGATGAAAAGCCAATAATATGGTCATAAATAAATTAAAAAAGGAGTCTCTAATCAGAGGCTTCATATAATATTATTTTATATTTTTCAGCGCTAAGCTTTAAATAAATAAATTAAAGGAGCACGGTTTTTGGTACGATTTTTATAAAATTGTTGACAATAAAAAATTTCGTGATAAAATAACTTTATATTTATAATTGATTTAATAGCTTTGATGGCGTTTAAGTAAGTTAAGGTTATAAGAGGATTTACAGAGAATAAATGTTATAGCTGAGAGCATTTTAATACCAATCCTTGCCGAATTTCCCGCCGGAGCTGGCTTTTTGAATTTATTAGTAGGAAAGCCCGTTAGTACGCGTTATTGTACATCCGCTTATATATAGAGCGGTTAGAGAGTCTGTTTTTATTCAGAAACTTGGGTGGTAACGCGGAATTTATACTTCGTCCCTTTTTGGGTACGAGGTTTTTTTATTTTTAGTATAAATGGAAGGAGTAACAAAATGAGAGAGCAACTTAAAGAAATTCAAAATAAAGCCGCTGAGGCTTTAAAACAAGTTAGGCACACAAAAGAACTTGATGATATAAAAGTTAAGTTTTTGGGCAAAAAAGGAGAGCTTACGGCTATATTAAAAGGCGTGAAAGACCTTACTAATGATGAAAGACCAATTATAGGTCAGCTTGCCAACGATATAAGAAGCAATATTGAAAACAAAATAGAACAAGTAAAAAGAGAGCTTGCTGAAACTGAACTTAAAAACAGACTTGAAAGTGAGAAAATAGACGTTACAATGCCGGGTAAGCAATGTGCTTGTGGTCATATACATCCGCTTGAGAAAGTAATTAATGAAATATCAAATATATTTATCGGAATGGGCTACGAAATAGCCGATGGACCAGAAATTGAAAAGGATTATTATAATTTTGAGGCACTTAATATACCAAAAGAACATCCTGCAAGAGATGAACAGGACACTTTTTATATAAACAATGAAATATTGCTAAGAACACAAACATCGCCTGTGCAGGTAAGAGCTATGGAAAAGGGCAAACTTCCTATAAGGGTAGTATGCCCAGGCACAGTTTACCGTTCGGACGAGGTAGACGCCACACATTCGCCTGTATTCCACCAGCTTGAGGGACTTGTTGTGGATAAGAACATAACTATGGGCGATTTAAAAGGCGCGTTAGCTGTATTTGCTAAAGAGCTTTTTGGTGAGGATGTAAAAGTTCGTTTTAGACCACATCACTTTCCTTTTACAGAGCCTAGTGCCGAAATGGATGTAACTTGTTTTGCTTGCGGCGGAAAGGGCTGCCGTGTTTGCAAAGGTGAAGGGTATATTGAGCTTTTAGGCTGTGGAATGGTTCACCCAAAAGTATTGCAAATGAGTGGTATAGACCCTGACGAGTATAGTGGTTTTGCTTTTGGAATGGGTCTTGAAAGAGTGGCTATGCAAAGATATGGTATAACTGACCTTCGTTTGCTATTTGAAAACGATGTTAAATTTCTTAAACAGTTTTAATGAAAGGAAGATGCTAAATGGATATATCGATGACATGGTTAAAAGACTATGTGGATGTAGATAAAGATATTAAAGAATTTGTTGAAGATATTACTCTCTCGGGTTCTAAAGTAGAGGGTTACACAATATTAGGCGGCGACATTACAAATGTTGTTGTAGGCAAAATAATGTCTATTAAAAAGCACCCAAACGCCGACAAACTTGTTGTTACTAAAGTAGATGTTGGAAGTGGTGAAGAGCTTCAAATAGTTACGGGAGCCACAAATATTTATGAAGGCGCTGTTGTACCTGTGGCTTTAAATGGCTCAACATTAGCTAACGATGTTAAAATTAAAAAGGGCAAGTTACGCGGTGTAGAGTCAAATGGCATGCTTTGTTCGGTTGAGGAACTTGGCTGTGACAGACATGATTTTCCAGAAGCGCCTGAAAACGGTATATATATTTTTAAACATGATGTTCCTTTGGGTACTAATGCTGTTGAAGCTATGGATTTATATGATGAGTCTGTTGAGTTTGAGATTACATCAAACAGACCAGACTGTTTTAGCATTATTGGTTTGGCGCGAGAAACAGCGGCGACTTATAACAAAAAACTTAATTATCCTAAAATAGAGGTTAAAGAGGAAGCGGACGGAAATATAAATGAAATGGTTTCTGTTGAAATAAAAAACAGTGAGCTTTGTCCAAGATACGTGGCACGAGTTGTTAAAAACGTGAAAATAGCGCCTTCGCCGCGCTGGCTTAGAAAGCGCCTTCGCTCAGTAGGAATAAGACCTATAAATAATATAGTTGATATTACAAACTTTGTTATGCAGGAATTTGGTCAGCCAATACACGCTT
>CATJUP010000041.1 GCA_949743655.1 uncultured Eubacteriales bacterium | reverse complement strand
TTAAATCGTCAAAAAGCACACAGTTTACTCTAAGAGGAACGCCCATATCAGTTATCTCTTTTAAAAGACTGTCAGAACATTCTTGAACATAAGGCTCTATATGCCTTGACACGTTAATATAAGTTATATTGTTTTTGTTTTCTAAAACAAATTTAGAGAATTTAGAGGAATCGTTTGTACCAAAAGCTGGAAATGTAGTGTTTATAAATATTTTATGAGTGCGGGGAATGGAATTAATTATTGTTTGAAGACCTTTTAAATCCGAAAAAGGCTCTCCTCCACTTATAACAAAATCACACTCAGGTGTAATGCTGTCCATAATTTTTATACTTTCCAAAATTTTATCAAGGCTAAACCCGCTTGTATTCATATATTCTTTTTTATTAACACAAAACGGACAATTATTGCCGCAGTCCCAAGGCACCATCATAGTTACAGTGGCTCCTCCCTCTCTTGTTACATATTTCATGATTTTCTCCTTTCAAAAATTTCATTATTGATTAAACCGCCTAATTTTAAAAGCGGAATATATTTTTTATTTTATATATAAAAATAATATTTTCCAATAAAGCATTATATATTAAATTTGTTAAACAAACAAGTAAAACAAAAATTTAAAAATCTCTAAAATCATACTTTTTATATTTTAACTCTTATATTCTTTTGTGGCAACTGCTATAAACACAAAATTTTTATATGCCAATAATCAATATTTCTTGCAATTTGTTTGTTTAACTGTTATAGTAAGCAAATGCGAGTTAAACAACATATTGAAAGGAAAATACTATGGAAAATTTAAAATTTGAGGACATGCCTGTTTCTGACTGGACTTTAAAAGCAATAAAAGATATGGGCTTTGAGGAAGCCTCACCAATACAATCTCAAGCCATACCACTTATATTAAACGGCTATGATATAATAGGTCAATCACAAACAGGAACAGGAAAAACGGCGTCATTTGCTATACCATGTCTTGAAAAAATAGAGCCCGAAGACAGAAAATTACAAGCCCTTATACTGTGCCCCACAAGAGAATTAGCAATACAAGTAAGTGAAGAATTTAGAAAACTTCTTAAATTTAAAGACAATATACGTGTACTACCTATATATGGCGGTCAGCCTATAGATAGACAAATATTAGCATTAAAAAAAGGCGCTCAAGTTATAATAGGCACTCCTGGGCGTGTAATGGACCACATGGAAAGGCACACGCTTAAAATGGCTACCGTAAAATATGTTGTGCTTGACGAGGCTGACGAGATGCTTGATATGGGCTTTAGGGAAGATATAGAATTTATAATAGATAAAGTCCCTCAAGAACGCCAAACGGTTATGTTTTCTGCAACAATGAGTGATGAGATATTAGACTTATCAAAAAAATATCTCAAAAACCCAGAATATGTAAAAATATCACGAAAAGAGCTTACAGTACCAAATATTGAGCAAATTTATTTTGATATTAAAGAAAAATATAAATTGGAGGCTCTTTGCCGTCTTATAGATGTTTACTCACCTAAACTTGCTATAGTTTTTTGCAATACTAAAAAGCGTGTTGATGATGTTACAGAACAGTTGTTGGGAAGAGGTTATTTCGCTGACGGACTTCATGGAGACCTTAAACAGCCTCAAAGAGACCGTGTAATGCAAAAATTTAGAAATGGCGCTATAGAAATACTTGTGGCTACAGACGTAGCGGCACGTGGTATAGATGTTGAGAATATTGACATAGTTTTTAATTACGATATACCTCAGGATGAAGAATATTATGTTCACCGTATAGGTCGTACCGGAAGAGCTGGAAAAAGCGGAATAGCATTTACTTTTTGTGTTGGCAAAGAAATATACAAACTAAGAGACATTATGACATACGCCAAAACAAAAATACGCAAAGAGCTTTTGCCAACTCTTGATGATATTGAAAAAAGCAAAGTTAATGTTTTTACAGACAAAATACGTTCTATAATATCTGACGGAGGTCTTGAAAAGTATGCTGCCATAGCCGATGAGCTTATTGATGATGACATTACTGCTATTGATGTAGCCGCCGCGTTAATAAAAATGAACATAGGTTCTTCTGCTACCGATTACAGCGCTGCCGAAAATGACCTTAACACACATCATATAGAAAATATAAAACCAAAATCAAAAGACATGGTTCGCCTTTTTATAAACGCTGGAAAAAACAACAAAATAAGAGCTAAAGATATTGTTGGGGCTTTTGCTGGTGAAACCGGCGTTCCTGGTCAGGGAATAGGCGCCATAGATATATATGATGATTTTGCTTATGTAGATGTACCTTTTGAATACGCCAGAGATATAATTGACAAAATGAAAAACAGCAAAATAAAAGGTCGCAAAATAAGTATAGAAAAAGCAAAAAAAGCATTTATGTCAAAAAGAAATTCTAAACAGCAAAAAAGAGCAAAATATAAAAATCTATAAAAATCATATTTTTAGCACATATAACAAACATAATTGTTAGTTATGATTAATAAAAAAGTTATTTTTGTATGTTTAATATACAAAAATGACTTTTTTTTAAATGTGTTAATATAAGTTTTTAAATGTTTAATTTTATTACCATTTTTAAGCCAATTTAAAAGCAAAAATAACTAAAAAACAGCTTAAAACATATTTTATTTTTATTATAATGTACAGGATAAATTTTTAACAAATTTGTTGACACTTTGATATATTTTTGATAAAATTAAACCGATTTAAGAACTGCATACTATATTATCGTACGAATGGACTGATTATAATGGGAAAAACAAAAAATATCCAGTCGTTAGAAAGGGCTTTTTCTATATTAGAGCTTTTTGAGCAAACAAACAAAAAAATGAGCGTTAAAGAAATATCAACCGCCCTTGATTTAAGCAAAAGCACAGTATTCGGTCTTATAAACACTCTTTCAAACTTAGGTTATCTAATGCAGGACTCTGAAACTCTTAAATATAATTTGGGATTTAAGGTTCTTTCTCTTGGAAATGCTGTATCTTCAAATGATATATTAGCTAAAGTAGCCGACAGGTGTCTTCAGCCTGTTTCGGATAAATTTCAAGAAACAACTCTTTGTGTGGTTGAAGAAAATGGTTATGTGGTTTACATAGGCAAAACAGAGTCTTCAAGCTCTATTGTTTTAAAAACACGTATAGGCACAAAAAAAGAACTCTATTGTACTGGTGTTGGTAAATGTTATCTTGCTTTTATGCCTCAAGAATATACTCAAAAAATGCTTTCAAAATCTCTTGAGCCAAAAACTGAAAACACAATAACAAATATTGAAAAAATGTATTCAGAACTTAGTTTAATACAAAAAAACGGTTATGCGTTTGATAATGAGGAATACGAAAATGGTATAGCTTGTGTTGCCGTACCTGTGTTTGATAAAAGCAAACGTATAATATCCGCTATAAGTCTTACAGGTCCAACATTTAGAATAAAAGAGCTTGATTTAAACGAAATTGTTTTATCTTTAAAAGAAGCCGCAAATAACATAAGTAAAAATCTTATGGTTTAATAATGCAAATTTTTTAGAAATTTAACAAAAATACAAATACTATTTGACTCGATTGGTTATAAGTATTTTTAAAAACAAAAAATGCTTATAGTCATTGATATAAAAATGGGTGTTAATTTTATGGTTTTATTATTAAGGAGGAAAAAAAATGGGTAAATTTCGCAGTGCAGATTTAATGAAAGGTTCGTATAAAGGCTATTTTAAGGGAATGGGTTATTCTGAAGATGAACTTTCTGAGAAAAAACCAAGAATTGGTATAGCTAACTCGTGGAACCAGCTTGTTCCAGGACATTATAATCTTAATCAAGTTGCAGAATATGTAAAAAGAGGTATTTATGCCGCTGGCGGCACAGCTTGTGAGTTTGGTGTTATGGCTTGCTGTGATGGTATAGCACAAGGGCACATAGGCATGAGTTACATACTTCCTTCAAGAGAGATTATATGCGACTCTGTAGAGCTTATGGTTCAAGCACATCAGCTTGACGCTGTTGTTCTTTTAGCATCATGCGATAAAATTGTTCCTGGTATGATTATGGCTGCCGCTAGGCTTAATATTCCTGCTATACTTATTAACGGTGGTCCTATGTTAGGCGGTATTGAGTTTGACGGAAGAAAATCTGACGGAACATCCGCTGACGAGGCTCTTGGAATGCTTTCTGCTGGAAAAATAACACAAAGCGATATTGACAATCTTGTTGACGCTGCTTGTCCTGGCTGTGGTTCATGTTCATTCTTTGGTACAGCAAACACAATGGGTTGCGCTGTAGAGGCTCTTGGAATGTCACTTTCTGGAAGCGCTGTTGTACCTGCTGTATATGCTGATAGATTAAGATACTCATACGAAACAGGTCGTAAAGTAGTAGAGCTTACATTAAAAGACATACGCCCAAGAGATATAATAACAAAAGCATCCATAAGAAACTCTATTATATCCACAATGTCAGTATGTGGTTCTACAAATGCCGTTCTTCACCTTAGCGCTATAGCTATGGAAGCTGGAATAAAAGATTGGAACGTTGTAGAAGAATTTGGTATACTTAACAAAACAACTCCTCAGTTAGCAAGAATTTATCCAGCATCTAACTGGTCTCTTGAAGACTTCTACAAAGCTGGCGGAATGCAAAGAGTAATGCAAAACCTTGGTGACTTACTTGATACATCTGTTATGACTGTAAACGCTTGTACATTAGGCGAGGCACTTAGCCAAGCTAAATTTATATACCCTGAAAATCCAGACCTTATTAAAACAAGACAAGAGCCTTTTGCGCCAACAGGCGGTATAGCTGTACTTAAAGGAAATCTTGCTCCTGACACAGGTATTACAAAACCTGGCGCTTTTGACCCTTCATTATACGAGTTTACCGGAAAAGCTATATGTTTCGACTCTGAGGAGGATGCTGAAGAGGCTATACTTGCCGGAAAAGTTAAACCAGGTAACGTTGTTGTTATAAGATATGAAGGACCTAAAGGCGGACCTGGTATGAGAGAAATGTACAAAGCTATGAAATATCTCTATGGTCAAGGACTTAATCTCTCAACAGCTCTTATAACTGACGGTCGTTTCTCAGGTACAAACAATGGCTGCTTTGTTGGTCATATATCGCCAGAGGCTGCTGACGGTGGTCCTATAGCTATAGTACATGACGGAGACGAGATTTATATAAACGTAAACGAGGGAATACTTGAGCTTAAAGTAAGCGATGAGGAAATAGCTGAAAGACTTAAAAACTGGAAAAAACCAGAAAAATATATACCAGAAGGATACCTCAGACTTTACTCAAAAGTTGCTTCCTCTGCCGCTAAAGGCGCTGTAATTGATTTATAATATAAAAAAGTTTATACAAACCCTCTGTAAAATACAGGGGGTTTAATTTATACAACAAACCTCAACACTTTAATCAAGCAATTCTTTAGATAAGACAGCGACAAAGTTAGTTTTTCTATCTGTCTGCGCTCTTTTCAGCCATTCCTGCTTTTCTTCCCTTGTCATGCAATCAAGCAAAATTGTAAAGCGGGCAATATTATTATTTTCATAGTA
>CATJUP010000040.1 GCA_949743655.1 uncultured Eubacteriales bacterium | reverse complement strand
GAGTTCAGACGTGTGCTCTTCCGATCTCCGGCTGACATGAAGAGATATTTTGCTAATAATAACATTAAGTTTTATATTATTAACGGTACTGATATAGCCAGAGAAATAGGGCTTGGAAACAGAGTAAACTCTGTATTACAATCGGCATTTTTTAAACTTGCTAATATAATACCTATAGATGAGGCTATAGGCTATATGAAAGCCGCTATTAAAAAGACTTATGGTAAAAAAGGCGACAGCATACTTAACATGAATTATGCTGCTGTTGACCAAGGCGCTGAAAAGATTGTTAAAGTTGATATTCCGGATGACTGGGCAAATGCCTCTACTGACGCTGCTAATGCTAAGAGAGATGTTCCAGAATTTGTTAAAAATATTGTAGAGCCTATAAACGCGCAAAAAGGTGATAGTTTGCCTGTAAGCGCTTTTAAAGGTCGTGAGGATGGCACTTTCCCACAGGGAACAGCGGCTTATGAAAAAAGAGGCGTAGCTGTTGACCTTCCTCAATGGGATGTTACAAAATGCGTACAGTGTAATCAATGTTCTTTTGTATGTCCTCATGCTTCAATACGTCCTTTCCTTTTAACAGAAGAGGAAGTTAAAAACGCTCCAGAGGGATTTGAAACTAAAAAGGCTATAGGCAAAGGTCTTGAAAACTATCAATTTAGAGTTCAGGTATCTGCTCTTGACTGTCTTGGCTGCGGTAGCTGTGCCGCTATATGTCCAGCACCTGGAAAAGCACTTACAATGGTTCCGGCTTATACACAGGATAAAGAGGCGGCTAATTGGGATTACGCTATAAGTCTTCCTGTAAAAGAGGACGTTATGCCTAAAAATTCTGTAAAAGGAAGTCAGTTTGTACAGCCTTTGCTTGAGTTTAGCGGTGCTTGTGCAGGCTGCGGTGAAACTCCTTACGCCAAACTTATAACACAGCTTTTTGGCGACAGAATGTATATAGCTAATGCTACAGGCTGTTCATCAATTTGGGGTGGAAGTGCACCTTCTACACCTTATACAACAAACCACAAGGGTCATGGTCCGGCGTGGGCTAACTCTCTTTTTGAAGATAATGCCGAGTTTGGTCTTGGTATGGCGCTTGCTGTTAAGCAGATGAGAGCAAGATTAAAAGAACAGCTTGAAAAACTTAGAAGTGTTCAAGGCTGTGAGGTTATGGCTGAAAAAGTTGATGAGTGGATAGCTACAATGAATAATGGAGACAAAAATAAAAAAGCTACAACCGATTTGCTCGAACTCCTTGAAAATTATAACGGTTCTAATTCTGAAGCAAAAGCTTTGGTTGATGATATTCTTAAAAACAAAGACCAGCTTGCTAAAAAGAGTCAATGGATATTTGGCGGAGACGGCTGGGCTTATGACATTGGCTATGGCGGACTTGACCATGTGCTTGCTTCAGGAGAGGATATAAATATAATTGTGTTTGATACAGAGGTTTATTCAAATACTGGCGGACAGTCATCAAAATCTACTCCAGCCGGCGCTGTGGCACAGTTTGCCGCAAGCGGAAAGAAAGTAAGGAAAAAAGACCTTGGTATGATGGCTATGAGTTATGGCTATGTTTATGTGGCTCAAGTTGCTATGGGCGCTAATCCTTTACAGCTTGTAAAAGCGCTTATTGAGGCGGAGGCTTATCCAGGACCTTCTCTTATTATAGCTTACGCGCCATGTATTAATCATGGAATTAAAATGTCAACTTCTCAGCTTGAAATTAAAAAAGCTGTTGAGGCAGGTTATTGGCACTGTTACAGATTTAATCCAGCGCTTAAAGAAGAGGGCAAAAATCCATTTATACTTGACTCTACACCAGAGCCAAAGGGAAGTTTCCAAGATTTTATAAGAGGGGAAGTTCGTTACTCATCGCTTATAAGAACATTCCCAGAAATAGCAGAAGAGCTTTTTGCTAAAGCAGAAGAGGATGCTAAAGAAAGACTTGAGAACTATAAAAGGCTTGCTTCTGGAGAATAAATTTAAATAATAAAATAACGACTACCACACTTTTTAGTGTGGTAGTTTTTATTATATAAATGAAGATATTATACAAGAACTTATAATTTTTATGTTGTATAATTTTTAATAGGAGGTGTTATTTTGAAAGACGGGATAAGGGAGATATATTATGATGAGGAATTGAATATTGAGGCATATCGTTTTGCTAAAATTTGCCAAACATTTCCAAATCACTTTCATAATTACTATGTTATAGGTTTAGTAGAAGAAGGTATACGTAAATTATGCTGTTTTAACAGAGAGTATACATTAACAAAGGGTGACATTGTTTTGTTTAACCCAAACGATAACCATGGCTGTGTTCAGTGTGATGGACTTTTTAGTTATAAAGGATTTAATATTCCAAAATATACAATGACACGATTAGTTGAGGAGATAACAGGTGAAAAGAATTTATTTAGGTTTTATAATAATGTAATTAGAGATGATTATATAGAAAAATATATAAATTTACTGTACAATACTATAATTAATGGCTCAGCGGATTTTGAAAAGGAAGAAACAATGCTTTTGCTTATATCAGTTATTATTGAAAAATATGGCTGTCCGTTTTTAAATTTTGTTGACGATTACAATAAAATTAAACGTGCTTGTTTGTTTATTGATGAAAATTATGAAAAACATATTACTCTAAATCAATTATGTGAGCACAGTGGTATGAGTAAATCAACTTTATTACGTACATTTACAAAGTTTAAAGGTGTTACGCCATACAGGTACATTCAAGCCGTTAGAATAAGCAAGGCTAAAGAGTTGCTGAAAAATGGCGTTCCATTAGCTGATGCGGCTATTATAACAGGGTTTTCTGACCAAAGTCACTTTTCTAATTTTTTTCATGCTTTTATGGGTTTTTCGCCTTCGGTTTATGGGCACATGTTTAAGGGGGATAATAATGAATAATGCTAAAGGTCATATATTGGCTGTAATTACTGTTGTTATATGGGCTACAACTTTTGTTTCAACAAAAGTGCTGCTTACAGATTTTACACCTATAGAAATATTGCTTTTTAGGTTTTTAATAGGACTAATTGTTCTTATAATTATTTATCCTAAAATGTTAAAAGTTGAATGTAAAAAACAAGAGTTTGTTTTTGCGGCAGCGGGTTTATGTGGAGTATGTTTGTATTATCTAATTGAAATCATAGCGCTTACATATACAATGGCATCTAATGTGGGGGTTATAATATCGGTATCTCCGTTTTTTACGGCTGTTTTAAGCGTAATTTTTATTAAAAAACATGAAAAGCTAAAAATTAATTTTTTTGTAGGTTTTTTGTTGGCTTTGATAGGGATATGCTTAATAAGTTTTAATGGCTCTAAAATACAATTTAATCCTTTAGGAGACATTTTAGCCGTTTTAGCGGCTTTGGTATGGGCTGTATATTCGCTTATAATGGCAAAAATAAGTGGGTATGGGTATAATGTTATCCAAACTACAAGAAGAGTATTTATATATGGTATTATATTTATGTTTCTTGCTGTGTTTATATTTGGGTTTGAGTTTAATATTTATAATTTTACTAAACCAATATATATTTTAAATATTGTATATTTAGGTGTGGGCGCGTCAGCTATATGTTTTTTAACATGGAATTTTTCTGTAAAGACTATAGGAGCTTTAAAAACGAGCATTTATATTTATATAGTTCCTGTAATTACAGTTATTGCGTCTGCTATTGTGCTTAAAGAAAAATTAACTTTAATATCAATTTTGGGAACAGTACTTACAATAGCTGGATTAATTGTTTCTCAAATTAAAAAATAATAAACATTTATGTCAATGATTATTTGAATTTTGAAATTATAATTATATATAATACAATATTGATTTAATAATTTGGATATTGTGAATTTTTAACTTGCTTTTATAATGTGTTTTGTGCTAAAATGGCGGATAAATACTATTTAAAAGGATTTTGTGATATGGATATTTTAAAAGATAACCCGCTTAAACTTTTTTGGAAATATTTAATACCTTCAATAGGTGGAGCATTAGTTGTTACAATATATAGTTTTATTGATACAATAGCTGTTGGTCAAAGTGTTGGAGCTAATGGAACGGCGGCTATAGCGGTAATAACGCCTCTTTTTCAAATAGCGGCTTTTGTGGGCATACTTTGCGGTACAGGAGGTTCAGTATTATTTAGTATAGCTAAAGGCGAAAAAAATACAGAAAAAGCGAATGCCTGTTATACAGCATCTTTAATAATTATGATTATTTTTACTGTTTTGTTATGGGCGTTTTTATGGTTTTTCCGTGTTGACATAATGCGTTTTTTTGGCGCAGACGAAGTTGTTTTACCGTATGCCCTAAAGTATGGAAACTGTATTATAGCAGGATTTCCGTTTATGCTTTTTTCTATGTATTTGCCATTCTTTTTAAGAAATGATAATGCGCCAAATCTTGCGTTTGTGTCAATGACTATTGGCGGAGTATTTAATATTTTTGGAGATTGGTTTTTTGTTTTTCCCATGAATATGGGCATATTTGGTGCTGGTCTGGCTACTATTATAGGAACAATTATACAGACTTTAATACAAATAAGTTATTTTTTTACTAAAAAGTGTTCTTTAAATATAGTAAAGCCAAATAATATTATAAAAGCGTTTATAAAAACTTTTTCGTGTGGTTTTGGCGCGGCTTTTATAGAAATAGCAATGATTATTAACACAGTACTTTTAAATAACCTTATTATGTATTATGCCAACGCCGTTTCTTTAGCTGTTTATGGTTATTTGCTTACAATAGTAGCGTTGTGTCAGCACATATTTTTGGGTGTTAGCCAAGCGGCGCAGCCTGTTATATCCACTAATTTTGGGGCAGGAAATACAGATAGGATTGAAAGTATTTTTAAATACTCAATTATAACAACAATTTTGTTTAGTGTTGTATTTACTGGTGTGGGAATGCTATTTCCGAAAGAAATTACAAAAGTATTTGTAAAAGAAACACCAGAAATTATGATTATAGCGCCTCATATTTTAAGAATATATTTTTTGGTACTTCCATTTTTGGGATTTAATATTTTGGTTATAATTTATTTGCAGTCTATACATAAAGAGAAAAAAGCTGCACTCATTACTTTATTAAGAGGAATAATTATTAACTCTTTACTGCTTTTAATATTGCCTATGCTGTTAAAAGCCGATGGTATATGGTGGGGTGTTGTTATGGCAGAGTTTATTGTAGCTATTATTTCGGCTGTTTTTCTTTATCAGTCAAAAGCATTATAAATCAAGCCTCATATATATTGATGTATCCATTGGGCTGTTATTATAGCTATTTATTTCATAAAAGCCATACGCCTTATACATATTTATAGCATTTTTTAAAAATGGCAATGTGTCAAGCAGCATATAAGAATAGCCTATTGATTTAGCATCAGCTATTATTTTGTTTACTAACTGACTGGCTATATGTTTTTTTCTAAATTTAGGTTTTACATATAGCCTTTTCATTTCACAGTTTTTAT
>CATJUP010000039.1 GCA_949743655.1 uncultured Eubacteriales bacterium | reverse complement strand
TATAGATAAATCAAGTTTTAAAACTTTTGAGCTTTCTATTGACAACTGTAGTGTTAAAATGAGTAAAACTGAAACGGCTGTTTTTAGCGAAAATGTTAATAATGATATTTACAAAGAGAATAAAGAAACTCATTTTGCAGAAACGAACACCGATTATAAAAGCGAGGTTATAGAAAAAGAAACGCCTATAGTTGAAAAAGAGGTAGAGGGAAATATTGTAAAAGCCCCTCTTGTAGGAACTTTTTACTCAAGCTCGGCACCTGACAAACCGCCTTACGCTGCTGTGGGAGCTAAAGTTAAAAAAGGCGATGTACTGTGTATAATAGAAGCTATGAAAATTATGAACGAGGTTGTAAGCGAGTTTGACGGAGAGATAAAAAAAGTTTTGGTTAAAAACGAAGAGCTTGTTGAATATGGTCAGCCAATGTTTATAATAGGCTGAGGAAGGAGTAAAATATGGCTGTAATGGAAATAAAAGATATAATGAATATACTTCCTCACAGACCGCCGTTTTTGCTTATAGACCGTATTGAGGAAATTGTTGAGGGTGAAAAAATAGTAGCTATAAAAAATGTTACTATGAACGAGCCGTATTTTGTGGGGCATTTTCCGCAAGAGCCTGTAATGCCAGGTGTACTTATAGTTGAGGCTATGGCGCAGGCGGGAGCAGTGGCAGTTTTGTCTATGGATAAGTTTAAAGGTAAAACAGCTTATTTTGGCGGCATAGACAAGGCAAAATTTAGAAAAAAAGTTGTTCCAGGAGATACTTTAAGAATAGAAGTTGAGATTATAAAACTTAAACTTAACGCCGGAATAGGTAAAGGCATAGCTTATGTTGACGGAAAAAAAGCCTGTGAGGCGGAAATAACTTTCTTGATAGGATAAGACCGTGGGCGCTGCCCACTACCCGCTGGGGTTTTCAACCCCAGACCCCAATACGGAAACTGTCGTTTCCTTAAAAAAATATTAAGGAAAACGAAGTTTTCCGTTGCGGGTCAAGGGTGAAACCCTTGTGGGAGTTTGAGGGCAACGCCCTTAAGATCTTACAAAGTGAGGTGATTTGGGATTGTTTCAAAAGATATTAATAGCTAACAGAGGCGAAATAGCTGTAAGAATAATAAGAGCATGCCGCGAAATGGGAATAAGTACTGTTGCGGTTTTTTCTGAACCAGATAGAGACGCGTTGCATACACAGTTGGCGGATGAGGCTGTATGTATAGGACCGGCTAAGGCGCAGGAAAGTTATCTTAATATGCAAAACATAATAAGCGCCGCTGTAACTACAAAAGCACAAGCTATACACCCAGGATTTGGATTTTTGGCGGAAAACGCTATATTTGCCGGAATGTGTGCCGAGTGCAATATAAAATTTATAGGTCCTGACGCTGATATTATAAACGCTATGGGCAACAAAAGTAATGCCCGCGATATTATGAAAAAAGCGGGAGTACCAGTAATACCTGGAAGTGACGGAGTTGTTGAGAGCACACAAAAAGCTAAAGAGATAGCCCAAAAATTGGGTTATCCCGTTATGGTAAAAGCCTCAGCGGGAGGCGGAGGCAAGGGAATAAGAATTGTACGCACAGAGCAAGAGCTTGAAAACGCTTATATAAGCGCAAAGAATGAGACAAAAGCCGCTTTTGGCGATGATGCTATGTATATTGAAAAAGTGATAGAAAATGCGCGCCACATAGAAATACAAATATTAGGCGATGAGCATGGAAACGTTATACATTTAGGTGAGAGAGACTGTTCTTTACAAAGACGCAATCAAAAAGTGCTTGAGGAGTCACCATCACCGGCACTATCACAAACTACAAGAGAGGCTATGGGAGAAGCGGCTATTAAGGCGGCTAAAGCTGTAGGATATAAGAGTGCTGGAACAATAGAGTTTTTGTATGACAAAAACGGTGATTTTTATTTTATGGAAATGAATACAAGAATACAAGTAGAACACCCTGTTACAGAAATGGTTACAGGAATAGATATTGTTAAAGAGCAGATAAAAATAGCCGAGGGCGAGCCTCTTAAAATAAAACAAAAAGATATTAAAATAAAGGGTCATGCCATTGAGTGCAGAATTAATGCTGAAAATCCTAAAAGGAATTTTGCGCCTTCGCCTGGAAGAATAGACTATCTGCTTGTGCCAGGTGGAACATTGGGCGTAAGGGTTGACAGTGCTGTTTATGCTGGATGTGACATATTACCTTATTACGACTCAATGATAGCTAAAGTTATCACTTATGGAAACACTCGTTATGAGGCTATAGAGAAAATGCGAAGATGTCTTTATGAGTTTGTTATTGAGGGCGTGGATACGAATATTGATTTTCAAGAGGAAATACTCTCAAACAAGAAATATATCTCAGGTAAGTTTGACACAGGGTTTATAGCTAATGAGATTATCAAATAAGGTGGTTTAGATGAAGCTATTTAAAAAGAAGAATTATATACCAATAGGCAGAAACATTCCACGTAGCAATACAGCCGAAAAAAGTGCTAAACCCGAAATGGGTGTCGATGAGCCAATTATACCAGACGGAATGTGGGTAAAGTGCAGGCATTGCGGCGGACTTGTTTATAAAAAAGAAATGGATGAGTTTGAGATATGTCCTAAATGCGGCGGGCATTTTAGAATTTCGGCTAAAAATAGAATTAAAATAACTTGTGACGAGGGTACTTTTGAGGAATTTGATGCTGATATGGTTTCAAAAAACCCTATAGGTTACCCCGATTATGATAAACTTATACAAAAAATGCAGCAAAAGACAGAAATTAAAGAAGCTGTTGTAACTGGTATGTGTAAAATTAATGGTTACAAAACGGTTATAGCTGTTATGGACAGCAATTTTATGATGGCATCTATGGGCTCAGTAGTTGGTGAGAAAATAACAAGAGCTATAGAACGTGCAACTCAAATGGATTTGCCTATAATTATATTTACAGCATCAGGCGGGGCAAGAATGCAGGAGGGTATAATATCGCTTATGCAAATGGCTAAAACAAGCGCCGCTGTAAGAAAACACAGTGATAAAGGGCTTTTGTATGTGTCTGTTATGACAGACCCGACAACGGGAGGCGTTAGCGCAAGTTTTGCCAATTTAGGCGACATTATATTAGCCGAGCCCAAAGCTATAATAGGTTTTGCTGGAAGGCGTGTTATAGAGGGAACTATAAACGAAAAACTGCCTGACGATTTTCAAAGTGCCGAGTTTCAGCTTAAACATGGTTTTGTAGATAAAATAGTAAACCGAAAAGACATAAAAGAGGCGCTTTCTGTTATATTAAAGTTTCATTCAAAAAAGGAGGCGGCGTTTAATGGGCAGGGCTTTTGATATATTGTCAAAGTCGAGAATGGTATCAAGACCTTCGTCATTAGAGTTTATAGAGGCAATATTTGACGATTTTTTTGAGCTGCATGGAGACAGGCACTTTGAGGACGATTTGGCAATGGTTGGAGGAATAGCTTCTATAAACGAAATTCCTGTTACTGTTATAGGAATACAAAAGGGACACAGTGTAAAAGAGAATGTATCTCGCCGTTTTGGTTCGCCAAACCCAGAAGGTTATAGAAAAGTTATACGTCTTATGGAGCAGGCTGAAAAATTTAAAAGACCGGTTATTGAGTTTATAAACACATCCGGAGCTTACCCAGGAAAGGGCGCTGAACAAAGAGGACAGGGCGAGGCTATAGCTAAATGTCTTTATGTTTCGGCAGGACTTAAAACACCTGTAATAAGTATTTTTATAGGTGAGGGCGGTTCTGGAGGAGCGATTGCAATGGCAGCGGGTGACAGAGTGTGGATGCTTGAAAATGGAATGTATGCTGTACTTTCGCCAGAAGGTTTTGCAAGTATACTTTGGCGCGACCCTTCGAGGAGCAGCGAGGCGGCAGAGCTTATGAAAATAACGGCTGAAGACCTTATAAAAAATGGAGTTATAGAAAAAATTATACCTGAACCGGAGGAAGGCATTGAGAATAATCCGGAATATACATTTAATATTTTGAAAGACGAACTTATAAAAGAAATTAACATATTAAGGAATAAGCCTATAGACCAGCTTTTAAGTGAAAGATACGCTCGTTTTAGAAAATTTGGTGAGTTTGAGGAGTAAATATAATTGGGTAAAAGGAAGCCTAAAACTTTACAAACTTTTTTGATTTTAAAGTAATTACCGCAGTATGAGAAATAGTATCTGCAATTTTCTTAAACTCGTTATGGTCAAAGCTCTATTTAACAAACGGTGCTAATAGCCCGGTGGGCACGGAACTATAAAACGCTTGACCAACTAAACGTTTAGCAATCGCACTTATTTGCGGCAAAAAAATTTAACTTACAATCACGTATGCGCGTGATTGTATTTTTAAGTAAAATTATTTAATTTAAAGTTTTGGATAATAACAATGTTTTTAATTATTCACAAAATAAAAACTAAAAAGTATTTGGAGGATTAAATATTTTATAATGAGAGAAAACATGGATTATATTTTTAGAAAAGTTGACGAGACAAACCAAACTGATATAGAGCAATTTTGCGAGCTTATGAACGACCTTTCAAAGCAAGCTAATGATAAGGAGTTGCTTATAAAAAATATAAAAAAAATAAACAAGCGTGATGACGCTTATTTGATTGTAGTTGAGGATGTTAAAAATTCTAAAATATGTGCGTCTGTTTTACTTATATTGTTTGACGATTTTTGCGATATGTGCCGCCCTGTAATGGTAATTGAAAATGTGGTAACACATCATGATTATCAAAGAAAAGGAATAGCAAGACTAATGTTTGATAAAATTGATGAAATTGCAAAAGAACATAATGTGAATTATACAATGCTTTGTTCGTCTTTAAACCGTACAGGTGCCCACAAATTTTATGACTCTATAGAATATACTGAAACAAAGGGTTATAAAAAGTATTTTTAACACAAATTTAAATATTACATAAATATTTATTGTGGTTTAGTGCATAAATATATATATTTATGCCATACGTGTATCAATTAAAAGACTTTTTTAGACATATAAATTTTATATACAAAAATTAAAATATTATATTTTGCTAAAAATGAAGCTATGTATTAATATAAAATTAGTGTTTATTTTGGCATGGGGGGGGGTATTTAAGCAATTAGTAGAAATTAAGTCTAAAAATGCTGAATTAAAAAAGTTAATGTTATTTTTATATAAAAAATCTATGTTCATATAACATAAAATATATATACTTAATTTTACAAAAAACATTGACATTTTTATAAAAAGAGTTATATTATTAAAGATGAGATTTTAGTGTTTATTGTTATTGTCAGGGTGTTTTATAGCCACTGTAAACCAACTTTTGGCTGTAACAAGCAACATAGCAATCTCACAATACACACTATATTATAATATTTTATGAGAGGGGGATTTTTCGGC
>CATJUP010000038.1 GCA_949743655.1 uncultured Eubacteriales bacterium | reverse complement strand
GATTGTGATTTTGTACCAAATAATTTACAAAAGTAGTTGTATAGAATATTTTTGTGTTTAAGTGTAAATTTGTAGAAGATTATAAATTGGATAAAAATTTTTGTATTGTTTCTATTGTTAATATCAATTTAAAATGTTAAAATTAAAACTATGTAAGAGAATTTTTCTGTTCAAATAGTTATCAAAATATAGAAGGGATTGATTTGTGTGGCTTTAATGACAGGTGAACAATATATTGAGAGTATTAAAAAAATAAAAATGCGTATATATATGTTTGGAAAAGAATATGAAACAGCAGTAGGAAATCCTATATTACAGCCTTCACTCAACTCAGTTAGAATGACATACGATTTGGCTAATAATCCAAGATATGCCGCTCTTATGACAGCAAAAAGTCATATTACAGGTGAAACAATAAATAGATTTACTCACATACACCAAAATTCGGATGACCTTGTTAAAAAAGTAAAAGCGCAAAGACTATGCGGTCAAAAAACAGCGGCTTGTTTTCAAAGATGTGTTGGACTTGACGCTATTAACGCTGTTTACAGCACAACATTTGAGATAGATAAAAAATGCGGCACAAATTATCATCAAAGTTTTAAAAAGTTTGTTGAGTATTGTCAGCAGAAAGACCTTGTTATAGACGGTGCTATGACAGACCCAAAGGGTGATAGAAGTCTTTCACCAAGTAAACAGGCAGACCCTGACCTTTATTTAAGAGTGGTTGAAAGAAGACCGGACGGAATAATTGTAAAAGGCGCTAAAGCTCATCAAACAGGTATTTGCAACTCCCATGAGGTACTTGTTATGCCTACAGTGGCAATGGGACCCGATGATAAAGACTATGCCGTTTGTTTTTCTGTTCCGCTTGATGCCGAGGGGCTTTTTATGATAGTGGGACGTCAGAGCTGTGACACAAGAAAACTTGAAAATTCGCCTATGGATGTTGGAAATAGAGCTTTTGGCGGCGTTGAGGCTCTTACAGTATTTGACAATGTTTTTGTGCCTAATGACAGAATATTTATGAATGGAGAAACAGAATTTACATCTATGCTTGTTGAGAGATTTGCGGGATACCATAGACAAAGTTATGGCGGCTGTAAAGTTGGTGTTGGCGATGTTTTGATAGGTGCAGCGGCTGTAGCGGCTGATATTAACGGCGCGGCTAAGGCAAGTCATATAAAAGACAAATTAATTGAGATGCTCCATCTTAATGAGACTATATATTCATGTGGTATAGCTTGTTCGTGTGAAGGTGTAATGACAGAGTCTGGAAACTGTCTTATAGACCTTCTTTTGGCTAATGTATGCAAACAAAATGTAACAAGACTTCCTTACGAAATCGCGCGTTTGGCACAGGATATAGCTGGAGGACTTATGGTAACAGCGCCTTCGGAAACCGATATTAATAATCCTGTAACAGCGCCTTATATAGAAAAATATTTAAAGGGCGTAAACGGTGTGTCGGTTAAAGACAGAATAAGAATTATGCGTCTTATAGAAAACCTCACACTCGGAACAGCCGCTGTTGGTTATCTTACAGAATCTATGCACGGCGCCGGAAGCCCTCAAGCACAAAGAATTATGATTTCAAGACAAGGTAATTTGGAAGAAAAGAAAAATATGGCTAAAGCTATAGCCCATTTTGGTGAAGACAATGATTGATTATAAAGCTATTGAGGATTTTGTTAAAAACAATATATCGCCTTTGTTAAAAGAGCATGGCGGTGGTATAGATATTGTAAGCATTAAAGATGATGTTTTGAGACTAAAACTTTTGGGGCAGTGTGTGTCTTGCCCGGCGGCTATGGATACTTTTAATGACATAATAATTGAAAAAATAAAGCCAGCGTTTCCTGAGTTAAAAGATATAATACTTGTAAACGATGTACCAGAGGATATGCTTGATATGGCGAGAAAGATACTTAAGATTTAACCGATAGAGTAAGCACCCAGTGGGTGCTTACTCTCTTTTTATTCATACATAGCATAAGCTATGTATGAATAAAAAGTGCGTTTTTTTAAAAACGCAGTCGGTTATGAGTATTTTTATGGCATAAAAATACGAATAGTTTTTAATTAAAAGAGGTAAGTATTCGTTTCTTAGACGAATGGGGTGCTTACACTGTTTTTATTCAAACGAAGCATAAGTTATGTATGAATAAAAAGTGCGTTTTGAAAAAATGCAGTCGGTTATATTGAAAAGTTAAACTTAGTATTAAATATAACATGTTAATTTTAGTTTTGTATTGACAAAAATAAAATTTGAGTACAACATAAATGTGTATATACATAATATTTTGTAGAAGAAAAAATTATGCCTGATTTATATAAAAGCCTATGTTACTGTACAAATTTAAGAAGAAGTGCTAACTTTATATCGGATTTTTATGACTCGGCGTTTAAAAAAATTGGGATTACTGTATCTCAGTATTATTTGCTTACAAATTTAGCGGTATTAAAAAGCACTAATATTACTAATTGGGCAAAACGTGTTGGTTTAGAGCGTAGTACAATGGTTAGAAATATTAATTTGCTTATTTCTAAAAATTTGGTCGAGTCAACAGAAGGACATGGAAAAGTTTTTAAATTATCGTCAAAAGGAAAAGAAATATTAATTATAGCTAATCTATTTGGGAAGAAATTCAAAATAAAATAGAAAGTTTTTTAGGTGAATACGACTCTGAGTCTATTAAACGTATAAGTTATAAACTTCAGTATTTAAGCGATATAAAAGAAAGTATTTAATAAGTCCCTCTAATATAAGAAAGGACTTATTAAATAAATATCGAGTTACTTTTGTTTTTTTGGTTTATTATATGTAAGCGCTTGAGCGCTATCGTTAAGACCGGCTGTAGTTTGGTCGTTTATATATCCTATTATAGCTACTATTGTGCATGATATTAAAAATGGATTGTTTATAAATATTTTGATTTTGTCAAAAACTATTTCCCAAGATGTAAACATTTCAGGGTCGGCACCTATTGCCGTTAGTATTACGGCTAAAAGACCAAACCAAAAATATGGGTTTTTAAATCTTACTTTCCAATTAATTTTCATTTTTATTTTCTCCTTGTAAAATAAATATTTTTAATTAAATGAATGTTATTTCACTTCCTTTCTTAAAAGAAAGGAAGCAGAACTTGATACAAACTATAATGACAATTTAATTTGAGGTTATCACTTAAGCCTCATTTTTTAACTCCTCTCTTATGTCATTTTTTAAATCATCAATTCTATGGTGTGCGCTTTTTACACTTTGTTCAACAACTGACATTCTGTCTTGAAGCTGATTGTGCTTGTCCATTTTTTTTCAAGGTAGTCAAGTTTTGTTTTAAAATTACCGTACATTGTGCCAAATGTTATAGCATATACAAACATTTGTATTAAAAACTGCATATCTATTTTCATAACTAACCCCCTTTTTTTTAATTTTATCATAAAACTACGTTACACCGGTGACCCTTTTAAATATATTTTAGTTTAATTTTAATAATTAAAACAAATAACAGTGTTTTGTGTTGTATAAATTTTTAATATCACTTGACTTTTTAAGGTGTATTATTTAAAATTATATTGGTAATTTGAGTGAAATGTATGAAACTCTTAAAATAAATTTGTAATTAGTTTTTACGAGGTGTGGCTCAGGTGGTGGAGCGCTGCGTTCGGGACGCAGAGGTCGCAAGTTCGAGTCTTGTCACCTCGATTTTTTATTTAAAAATACATGGGATTAATAATTTAATACAAATATTTTTGAAATGTAATTTAGACATAAAAAAATCACCAGTTTTAACTGGTGATTATTACGGAGAAAGAGGGATTTGAACCCTCGCGCCGCTCACGCGACCTACACCCTTAGCAGGGGCGCCTCTTCAGCCTCTTGAGTATTTCTCCAAAGCCTACTGCAAAAATTATTATATCATAGCGAATATAACTTGTCAAACATTTTAGTAAAAAATATTAGTTATTTTTAGTGTTTTTATTTTTTACTTTTTTGGGTGATACCATTATAGGTATAGCGCGTGATATATTTTGTATTGATATTTTGTTGTGAGTACCGCCATACTCGCCGTCTAATGTCCATTGTATATCATCTTTAGATGTAAAAATAACTTTGCTTGTTTTAAATGTAACAAATGTTTTAGATGAAAAATCACCTGTAAGTATACCTGAAACTATCATTTGTATTTCTATTGGGTTTTGAGGGTATTTTACAAGTATTACTTCAAAAAGACCGTCATCAAGTTTTACTTTTGAACGAGCCAAACTTTTAATACCCGCAAAAGATGTTGTGTTTGAAATCATTCCATAAATAAAATCGCCATTTAAATATATCTCATCATGTTCTATTGATATATTATATTTGTGAAGTGAGGCAACGCGCTTTATTCCCTCAATTATATAAGCTGAATGACCAATAAGATTTTTTAAATCTTGAGGTGTATCATAAGACACATCCGTAAAAGCGCCAAAAGCCGCTATATAAACAAAGTAATCGTCATTAAATTTACCTATGTCACAGTTAAATAAATTTCCAGATACTAAATTTTTTGATGCCAATAACATATTTTTAGGAAGCTTTAAACTTTCGGCAAAATCATTTGTTGAACCAGAAGGAATGTATCCAACAACAGGACGTTTTTTTTCATCAATTTCCATAAGTGCCTTTACACATTCGCTTAAAGTGCCATCTCCGCCACTTATAAGCAAATAGTTATAATTTTTTGCTTTTTGTTTTAGTTTGTTGTAACTGTCCATTTTGCATTGAGTTATATATACTGTAACTTCTATATTATCTTTGGCTAATAAATCTATAATTTCAAGCAGTTTATTTTTAATAAGTTTTTTACCTGCTTTTGGATTTATTATAAACAAACATTTTTTATCCACAAAAAAACCCCCGTTTAATATATAGTAACTCAAAAAATTATACTATTACTTATGACTAAAAACAATACTAAAAACGTTTAAAACTATCCAGTAAAATCAAAATACATAGCATGCAAATAATTCTAAATATAAGAAAATAGTGTTTGCTATATAAAACATGCACATATTTATTTTACTAACATCAATTTTGATTGTAAATTGTTCCAATAAAAAAGTGTATAAAAAAATATATAGCCAATTATAGTATTTGTTTTTTTATATAAATTATAAAAATCTTTTTATAAAAAAAGGTTGACATTCCTTTGGTAGAATGGATTATAATACAAGCATAGTTTAGTAATATTTACTCATTATTACATAATTATTATCAATTAAAATGTACATACCGTTTAAATGGTTTTAAATGTTTAAATGGCTGTATGTGTATTTATTAAAAGGAGGAATATAAAAATGGT
>CATJUP010000037.1 GCA_949743655.1 uncultured Eubacteriales bacterium | reverse complement strand
TATTGCTATTCAATTTTTTTGGCATATTATATTTTATTATTTTGCATCTAGTAAATTAAATAAGCATTTAATTTAACATTTAAATATTATATGTATTGACAATATAATATTTATGGCTATAATACTTAAATATTGCGGCTTTTTTGTCTTTAATTTAACCGAGTAATAATTTTTTAGTGTAGGCGTTTGAAAAATTATTTTGGTTATAAGTATTTTTTGGCAAGATAGGAGGTATTTTTATGAGAATTAAACTATCAGACAATTTTAATTACAACAGACTTTTTCGTTTTGTTCTTCCCTCAATTATAATGATGCTCTTTACATCCATATACAGTGTTGTGGATGGTTTATTTGTTTCAAATTTTGTGGGTAAAACACCTTTTGCCGCTGTAAATATTATTATGCCTGTTTTAATGATTTTAGGCGCGTTTGGTTTTATGATAGGTACAGGAGGCTCGGCTATAGTAGCCAAAACGCTTGGTGAGGGTAAACAAAATAAAGCAAACCAATATTTCTCTATGCTTATTTATGTTGTTATTATAGCTGGATTAATTATAACTGTAGTTGGAATGTTTTTAATTCCATATTTGTCAAAAGCTCTTGGCGCTGATGGTGAAATGCTAAAAAACTGTGTAATTTATGGACGTGTAATGCTTTTGGGTATTACGTCATTTATGCTTCAAAATACACTTCAAAGTTTTTTTATAACAGCCGAAAAACCAAATTTAGGTTTAGCTACTACTGTAATATCTGGTGTAACAAATATGCTCTTAGATGCGCTATTTGTAGCTGTTTTTAAATGGGGGCTTTTTGGAGCGGCTTTTGCCACGGTTATAAGTCAGACTATAGGCGCTTCTATAGGATTTATATATTTTGCAACAAAAAATGACAGTATTCTTAGATTTGTGTTTAAAACAAAATTTAATTTCGAAGTGCTTTTAAAATCATGTACAAATGGTTCTTCCGAAATGGTAAGCACGACTGCCACATCATTAATAAGCATGCTCTATAATTTTCAGCTTATGAGTATAGCCGGTGAAAATGGTATAGCAGCTTATGGCGTTATAATGTATGTGTCATTTATATTTCAAGGGATATTTTATGGTTACGCTATGGGAAGTGCGCCTATTATAAGCTATAATTATGGTGCTGATAACATTAAAGAGTTGAAAAATATATTTAAAAAAAGTATTGTAATTACATTTATAGCAGGAATATTAATGGCGCTGTTTGGAAATATAGCCTCTAAAACACTTTCAAATATATTTGTTGGTTATGACATAGAGTTGTTTGAAATGACTGTACATGCTTTTAAAGTTTATAGTTTATCATTTTTATTCAGTGGTTTTGGAATTTTTGGCTCCTCGTTTTTTACAGCTTTAAACGATGGAAAAGTATCAGCTATAATATCTTTTTTACGTACATTTTTGTTCGAGATAGGCAGTATAATTATTTTACCTTTTATTTTTGGTATAGAAGGTATTTGGTCGGCTATAATAGCGGCAGAATTTGCGGCTTTTATAGTAACATTTGTATTTATAATATCTAAAAGGGAAAAATATAAATACGCATAAAATAAAGCGACATCCTAATTATTAGGATGTCATTTTTAAAATATGTGATTAAATTTATAAAAAATAGATATTTTAAAACTAAATTCTCAGATTTTTATTATATTTATCCAAGAGCCACATCAAGCACCATCATAATTAAAAATCCTGTTATTATTCCAAGCGTACCTAAATGTGAATTTTTATCAGCGTTAGCCTCTGGTATAAGTTCTTCTACCACAACATATATCATAGCACCAGCGGCGAATGATAAAAACCATGGCATAAGAGGTTTTACGCTTGATGCCACAAGAACAGCTAATACACCAAATATTGGTTCTACTGCTCCCGAAAGTGTGCCAAGCAAAAACGCTTTAAAACTTGAAAATCCCTCTTGATTAAGTGGTAAAGAGACAGCCGCTCCCTCTGGAAAGTTTTGTATTCCTATACCTATAGCGAGTGTAAGGGCTGTTGAGTACATAGCTATTTCACCCAAACTTTGGGCGGCTATAGCAAAAGCCAAACCAACTGCCATTCCCTCTGGTATATTGTGAAGAGTTATGGCTGTTATAAGCATTGTTGTACGTTTAAGTTTATCATTGTCATCATTATATTTGGCGTATATGTGAGATACTATTCTATCCATAATGAACAAAAAAAGTGCGCCAAAAATCAGTCCTAAAGCCGCCGGAGTCCATGTAGGCAAATTATATTGCGCTGATTGGTCTATAGCCGGAAGCAACAAAGACCATACCGATGCGGCAATCATTATTCCTGCAGAAAAACCTAAAATTACTCTCTCAAAAGTATTTCCTACTGTTTTTTTCAAAAAAAACACAAGAGCGGCGCCAAGAGTTGTCATTAAAAAAGTAAATCCAGTTCCATATGCTGCCCATATAACAGCAGTTTTCATCATAACACATCTCCTTAATTTTGTTATTAACATAATATGGTAAATAATTTTTGCGGCGCATGTACAAATTAAAATTTTATATTTAAAACATTCTGTGTAAATTACTATAGTGATTTTGTCTGAATTTAAAAATTAAGTTTTGGGCATAATAGAATTAAAACTTTTATTTAGGAGGACAATTTGTATGGCTGTTTTAAATGCTACTATTCAAAATTTTGAGGATATAATAAAAGCGGATAAACCGTCAGTTGTTGAGTTTTCGGCTAAATGGTGTGTGTATTGCCGCAGGCTTGAGCCGGCTGTGGAGCGTGTTTCAGAAAGTATGGCTGATAAAATAAATGTGGCTAAGGTTGATATAGACGATATGCCTGATATAGCCCAAAAATATAATATTAATACAATACCAGCACTTATGTTGTTTAAAAATGGCTTACATGGTGATGTTCTTGTTGGACCGCCATCACAAAATGCTGTTGAGGAATGGATTAATAAACAAATTTAGGGGAGGAAATGTTTTGTGAAATATTCTTTGGCTATAATAGGCGGCGGACCAGCGGGATATACAGCGGCATTATATTGCTCTATGGCAGGAATAGAAACAGTTGTTATTGAAAAATTATCGGCTGGAGGGCAAATGGCTGAAACAGGAATTATAGAAAATTATCCTGGTTTTGAAGACGGCGTACAAGGTTTTGATTTAGGAGAAAAAATGCGTATAGGCGCCGAAAAATTTGGAACTACAACTATTTATGACGAAGTTTTGAGTATAGACCCATACCAATACCCTAAAGTGATTAAAACAAGTAAAAATGATATTTTATCAGATAGTATTGTAATTGCCACAGGTGCCAAGCCTAAAAAAATTGGTATACCTAAAGAGGATGACTTTTATGGAAATGGAGTGCATTATTGCGCATATTGCGATGGTAACAGATATAAAAATAAAACCGTGGCTGTAATAGGTGGGGGAAATTCTGCGGCAGAAGACGCCATATATCTTTCTAAAATATGCGAAAAAGTTTATATTGTTCACAGAAGAGAAGAAATGAGAGCTTTAAATAAATATGTGAGTTTAATAAACAACACAAAAAATATTGAGCTTGTATTAAACTCAAGAGTTTTAGAGTTTTTACATGAAGACAAATTAAAAGGTATTAAAATAGAGAATATATTAAATAAGCAAAAAAATGATTTGTACTGTGATGCTGTTTTTGTGGCTATAGGAAGAACACCTGACACAAGTGTATTAAAAGAGATTAAAAAAGATGAATACGGATATATAAAAGCTGATGAGACAGGAAAAACCAATATAAATGGAGTATTTGCCGCCGGTGATGTAAGGACAAAATATTTAAGGCAAATAGTAACAGCCGTTTCTGACGGGGCTAATGTATCAAAAACTGTTGAGGAATATTTAAAAGGTATTACAGATTTATAAAACTAAAAAATACCCCTCCACCCCAATTTTTAGGGGGGGGGTAAAAGCCGGCTAAAGAATATTATTTACCAATGTATTCAGGATGTTCTTTTAAGAATTTAGTGTTTTTAATGTGTCCAACAATAAGTCCAGGAAGTATTATAATAACTATACCAAGGTATCCACAGTAACCATAGCCATATTTTATTATATTTGTAAGACCTACTGTAGAAAGTCCCATTGATACTACAACACATAAAAGTGAAAGTATAACTCTTCTGGTTAATATGTTATCAATTTTTTGAACAAAAATTGGGTTAGACTCAAATCTAACAACCATACCATAAATAGATGTAACAGCCGTTGATATAAAGCAAAGGAAAAGAGCTATTGAGTAAGCGTAAAAAAGTACAGGATTTCCAAGCTGTTTACAAATATATATACATGGAAGGGCTGTCGCGTCAGCAGCAACATACTTAGAATACCAACCAAGAAGCATTAAACAAGAGAACGCTAAAGCTAAACCGTTTATTATAAATCCACCTAAGCACGCTTTTGAAACATTTTTGGCTGATTTAAGTGAAGCTCCGCAGCTTACCATAGCAGGTATAACCACAGACTGGAAACCAGCGTATGTAAACGCATTAAATATTGGCTTTCCAATACCAGTTGTAGCCCAACCGCTTGATATAACGTTTTTAATCTCGTTCCAGCCACCCATAATACCCATTATAAATATTGAAAATATACAAATAAGTATTATTATTGACATTGCTGTTGATGCTCTTGCTACAAGTTGAGCGCCGAATACTGTAAGTATAAGGCATACAACACCTACAACTACAACGCCTAAGTAATAAGATAAACCAACCTCTGTAAACAGTGTTGCCGCGCCAGCTATAGCCGCCGAAACAGCGCATATAACAATTACAAAAAAGTAAATCTCAAAAAGTAATTCAAGTTTGTCGTAAGGATGATAAAGAGTTTCAAATAAGTCCTTGTAATTTTTACAATTATTTGTGTTGTAAAGTATCATTAATTCTCTCATTACTAAGGCTAATATACCCATTGAAAGTATAGCCATTATTGGAGCAAACCAGCCTAATGATACATAATACTGTGTAGCCTGATTACCTGTGGCAAAACCGCCGCCAGCGTGTGAGGCAAACCATACACACGATACAGAAAATGTGGCTGCAAACCCTAATTTAGGAAAATCTTCTTTTGACATAAAATTACCCCCTATTGATACCACAAATTTTTAAGTCAAAAACCATTGTATTTTTGCTATAACAAAAATACTCGATAACCACATGTATTAGTAAGAGATTTTACCCTTGCTGCCTGGTTAAATTAAAATAATTATAAGCTATCACGCATATATTTGCCGGCTTGCTTTGTGTGATAAGCGGTTATAGCCGCGCTTATTATTA
>CATJUP010000036.1 GCA_949743655.1 uncultured Eubacteriales bacterium | reverse complement strand
TAAAGTGATTTCCTCCGCCAAGAGTTCCAAGACTTCTTTCTGCTCTTACATTATTAATACTTTCATAGCAATACAAATCTTCTAAATTGGTCTCATCAAAATATCTATGAGTTTTTTCTCTTATTTCAAATCCAGAAGGTATTTTTTGATATATAAGTTTATCTAACTTTTCAAGCTCTATATGTTTTTCTTTTATTTTTATTGTTTCCATTCCACAGCCAATATCAACACCAACCAAATTAGGAACAATCTTATCTTTTATTGTCATTGTTGTGCCAACTGTACATCCCGCGCCAGCGTGAACATCAGGCATCATTCGTATTTTACTTTCTTTAACAAACTCTTGTTCACACAATTCAAATATTTGGGCTATTGAAGTCTCATCCACAGTATCAGTAAAAATTTTAGCTGTGTTAAATTTACCTTTTATTTCTATCATACTATCTCCAAATCAATTACTTTTTTCCAATTTAAAACGCGATACTTTTTTTAATGCCTCTATACCGTCAACAAACTCAACAACGGCACAAAACTTGTCAGCTAACGATACTATATAACTTTCTTTATATTTCGGAAAATTAATAATACAAGGCCACATATGTTTTTTAATGGCATCAGCTTCAATATCATTAACACCAAACTCCTTTTTAGCATTATCACAGGCAACAAGAGCATGCCAAAGCGGGTGATAACCCCTTAAAGCATTTGGTTTTCTCCAATCATAAAAATACATATCATGCATAAGTCCAGCTCTAGCAGCCGAGCGATAATCAAGCCCAAGTTTTTTACTCCACAAAAAGCCATAATAAGAAACATTTATACTATGCTGAAGTCTTGACGTATGATTATGCTGCTCAAAACAATCAAGTTTTTTAATAGTATCTGAGTAAAAAATATCTCTTACGCAATCCATATATTCTAAAGCCGAGGCATTATTATCATCAAGTTTAACCGAAGAAAGAATAGCTTTTTTCATTTTAACTCTCCTTATAAAATAACGACATGATTAGTTTATTTTATCATATAGTTTACATAAAATCAACTTGTTTATGTTTATAACAATTAAATATTAATAAAACACACACTTTTTGACATAAAATAAGTACCCTGTTTATTACACAGAGTACTTATTTATATTTTATATATTTATTTTAATAAACAAATTTTACTTAATATGTTAATAACAGTCTTTTTTGTAAGGGGTATTGGGAACAAAATCCTCAATATCCCTATTTTTGCTCATTCATACCCAATTTTTAGGCTGAACAAATTATTTTTTTATTTTTTCATCTAAAAGTTTAAGTATTGTGGCAACCTCAGCTCTTGTAGCGTTTCCTTGAGGGTCAAAACTTCCGTCTGTTCTTCCATTTATAATGCCAAACTGCTGAACTTTACTTACAGACTCAGCCGCCCACGAACTTATTTTGGCACTATCACTAAATGTTACAGGCGCGTTTACAAACTCGATATTCAAATTCATGGCTTTAATATATTGGTTTATAATAACCGCTAACTGTTCTCTTGTTATTGGAGCATCTGGCGCAAACTCGTTTTGTGAAACACCATTTACAATACCGTTTTTGTTAGCCCATGCTACAAACGGTGCATAATACATTGATGCTGAAACGTCTTTAAATTTGTTATCCACACTTCCTTGAGCGTTAGCAAACCTTCCAAGAACAGTAACAAACATTCCTCTTGTCATTTTAGCGTTTGGAGAAAATTCTTTATCGCTTGTTCCCATAAACCATTTATTTTTATATGCCTTCTCAACAGCACTATAATACCAGTCAGTTTTATTTATGTCATTAAATATCGCATCTACAGTAGCCGCTGTATTTGAAGGTGGCACTATATCCTCTTTTGGAGTTTCAACAGGTTTAGATGGCTGCTGTGGCGTGTCATTTTTGTTATTGTCTTTATTATTGTTTGTGCCACTTCCACTGCTTCCACCACCTGAATAGCTTCCATCTTCGTCATCATCGCTTGACGATGAACCGCTCTTTTCATAGCTTAAATTTACAGAAGAACTGTCAAAAACAGAATAGTCTACTGTATAATCTTTTGATACCGAAATCGTGTCATTTGTTTTTACAGAAAGCTCGCAAGTTGTAACACCTTTTTTTGAAGATATTATAGAAATCTCGCCTAATTTAAGAGAACTGCCATACAAAACATTATCTTTAGCTATAACATATACAGAAACTGTATTAGTATCTTTGTTATATGTAATATTTTTAAACACAGCGTTATTATCTATAACATCGCTCCATTTGATATTAACATTTTTAACATTTTCATTATTCGATATATTAAATCTTGTTTGCAAAGCAATTAAGCTCTCTTTGTTTTTAAAATTAACAGTTACATCAGACGTTGTTTTTTTGCTGTACTCAATAGGTGTAAAAGTAAAGCTGTCACTGTCAGTATCTCCTGATACATAAACCTTTCCTGCCTTAGCCACCGACAAATTACTTGCTAAACTAACAACAGTATTTTCTGAAGAATTATATTCATCATTTACTTCCTCTAATCCACCATTTAAACCGTCATCTGTGTTATTGTTTGTTTCATCATTGTTTGTGTTGTTATCAGTATTTTCGTTATTATCATTTAAGCCGCCATTTTCGTCAGTTTTATTCTCGTTGTCTTCATTTTCGTTATTTGTTTCTTCGTTATTAATTTCATTATTATTTTGCTCGCTATCATCTTCTTTGTTATTTTCATCGTTATTTATTTCATCATTGCCATTATTATTGTCTGTTTCTTCGTTATTCTCTCCTTCGTTTTCATTATCTTTAATATCACTTTCATTATTATTATTTTCTTTATCTTCCTCTTTGTTTTCTTCTTCGTTTCCTACTTTATCTTCTTCCTCTTTATTTTCTTCCTTTTCTATTTCTTCTTCTAAAACTTCTTCCTCTAAAATCTCTTCTTCTAAAATTTCTTCTTTTAAATCAAACGTTACCTCACTTTGTATTTCTATTTCAGGCAAAACTTCCGGCACATCAACATACATTGTATCGCTTACAAGTCTTTGTCCCTCAAGAGTAATCGCGTCATCAACCCTATACAATTCTGCCTTTATTGATGTAATACCGTCTAAATCTTCTATAGGCATATAGCAGAGCCATTTTCCATCGCTTACTTCTCCCAAATTGCCCTCTTCAGGAACATCCGCAAGTATTATTTGTTCCATATTAAATAAACTTCCGTTTTGGTCTCTTAACAAAACAACATTATAAGCCGGATTGCCTTTATACTCTCCAGTAATTACAACAGAACCTGCCTGTACTGAATTGTTTTCATCATAAGCAAAATCGTTTTTAAGAGTACCTATTCCATTATTTTTAAGGTCAACATTATCGCCAGTAGGACCTAATATATCAAACTCAGCTATAGATACCATATTTTGTTTAGCTACAACTTTAACATAAGATGTATCATATATTTGTAATCTTGGGTCATTATCTTTAGTTAAATATACTGTTTGGCTATTGTTGCTGTCCAAACTAAAAGTACCGCTGTGTACACTTTGCCAATTTTGATTGTCATCGCTTATAAATACCTCATAATCCGAAATAGGTGTACCATCACCCGCGGTGTATTTTATAGCAGTTATTTGCTCTGCACCGCCCAAATTTATTACAAACTCCGCATCACCACCAGCAAGACCATCATACGAATTACTATAATTGTTGTCAATTATATCTTTTATAGCCGATATATGTGTGTCCTCACAATATCCCGAATCATCATCAGCCGGAATAAACTCGTCATTATCAGACGACATATTTGTTTCAATACTCCACCTGTCTTTTCCTATGCTTCCGTTATGAGACACTTTAAATATGCCAGCATCTACTTTTTCGGTTGTATTCAAAAGTTTATCATAACCAACAACTTCATATTTATATACTCTATTGTTTTCTGTTGTTATAATGTCTGTAAATGAGCTCTCATCAGCAGAAACAAAAGCTATAGGCTTTTCGTTTCTTATAATCTCATATCCAAGCATACTATCTCCGCCGTTATTTTCAAGGCTTATAGTAACATAGTTTTCACCGTCAATATAATTTCCCTGTGCCGATACGCTTGTTGAGCTATCCATTCCGCTGTTGCCAGCAAGTTTATAATTTCTTGCGTCATCGTTAAAGTATTGGATTTTTTTGGTTTCCTTATCAAAATTAGCTGCATATTCTATAGTTGTCTGGTCGAGAATAACTCCCCACGCTTTAAAGAAATCTGTTAAATCTTTCTCCGCTGCCGCACATGCAAGACGAACAAAATTATTGTCAGAATTTCCATCTAATGTAAGCCCGTTAGGCGCTTTGCTTGTGTCTCTTACATAGCTGTCAACTCTTGCAAAAAACAAATTATTAAACTGTTCTTCATAACTATCAAACATCTTATAGTTATAATAGTTGTCATAATACATATGTAACTGCCAATACATAGCTAACTGTGTAAATACATTAGACGCTTTTCCGTCTGTATTTGATGTTACTTTCTTATAAACACTATCATAATTAATTCTTGCTGTGGCATTTGTATCTTTAGATTGGGCAAGCATTGAGAAATAATTGTTGGTTACTTCAGCAAAAGCATAACTTGATGAATTAATAACATGACCAATTTCATGCGCTATTCCCCAACCAGCATAATTTCCTGATATATACTCGCCATTATCACTTGACACAACAGGGTTCATAGAAAACAGACCAGGAACAGAACCATATTCAATACCTATATGTTTACCGCCAGCGTACATAAACGCCCCTGTAAACATAGTATGATACCTTATATTAAGTCTTTGTGAAGGGAATTTATTTGTTCCTGTCTCGTTTTCATTGTAACCTTTATGCTGATAGAAAAATTTTACTTGCTGCTCCATTGCATTTAAGGCATTTAACATTCTATCCGCTTTATCAGAAGTACCCAAAGCCGATAACACTTGAGTAGCCGGAACGCTGTACATCATATTTTTCATAACTATATCAGTATAGTTATCAATACACTCTTTAGGGTCATAGCTATAACCCTCATGGTTTTGGGCATGTTTAGTCTCCAATTCCGAAACATGAGTCTCAAGTTTAGTTATATACTCATTTATTAAATCAAGTTTTTCGGCATCAGTCTCAGCTTTGCTTACATCAAGCATAGGTATAGGCTCTCCGCCGCTTATTCTTAAAGAATACTGTTTTGCGTCTTGAACTCCAGTATATGCCACATATAAAGAACCGCCCTGCTCACTTGTTTTTGTTGAAAGCTGTGGCACCGTAATTTCATTTCTTCCTATT
>CATJUP010000035.1 GCA_949743655.1 uncultured Eubacteriales bacterium | reverse complement strand
TTGGAGCAAAGGGACGTTATTTTATTAACGTCCCATTTAGTATATTAAGCGGGATAAAATATTATGAATAAAATGCTTATTACAGATATAGACGGTACTCTTACAAATAGCAAGGGAAATATATCGTATGAAAATAAAAAAGTAATTTCAAAACTTATTCAAAAAGGTGTTATAGTAGCTTTGTGTACAGGTAGAAATATAACAAAAACTTTGCCTGTGGCAAAAGCACTTAATATAAAAACACCTTTAATTTGTATTGACGGAATACTGCTTTATGATACAATTAAAAATAATATAATTTATGATATAAGTATTGATGAAACAAAGGTCAAAACAATAATAGACATAGCTGAAAAATATAACGTGTTTACAGAAGTTTCAAACGGGTATTTTTATTATAAGCATATACATTTTAAATATCAAAAAAAGTATGATATATTTAACAAACATACGCCTTTGGGTTATTTAAAAAGTTATTTTGACGGCGTAAGATATGTTAAAGATTATAATAGATTAAAAAATATTAAAGGCAATTTTTATCAGGTGTCTTTTGCCTGTGGAAAAGACTGCTTTTATAATCTATCAAATACTATAAACAATTTAGGTTTTGAGGATATTGAAGTAAGGAATAACCTTTGGGAGAATTATATATTTGTAAACCGAAAAGGTGCTGATAAATACCGTGGAATTGAGTTGTTGTGCCAAAAATACGGTATATCGCCTGAAGAAACAGTATCAATAGGCGATGATTTAAATGATTTGGATATGCTTAGATACTGCCAAACAGGTGTAGCTATGAAAAACGCTCCTAAAAAAGTTAAAGCCATTGCCAATTTTGTTACAGACAGCAATGATAACGGCGGGTTTGTAAAGGCTTGTGAGAAATTTTTTGTTTTATAGGTCTTATAAATTTGGATTATAAAATTGGAAGAACTGATTTTATAATACTATTAATTTAGTATATTTTAGTTTACAATGTTTTAAACAGAAATAGATTTTATACTGGTTACTTTAGCAAATATGTATCATGCAGATATAAAATTGTTCTAAAAGCAGGGAGAGATACAATGGATTTATTTGAATACACAAAACAAATTAACGCCAAAACAAACGCTCCTTTGGCGGCTAAAATAAGACCTAAAACACTTGATGATTTTGTTGGTCAAAAGCATATAATAGGCAAAAATAAGATGCTTTATAGAAGTATTGTGGCGGATAATTTAAGCTCGGTTATATTTTATGGTCCTCCTGGCACAGGCAAAACAACTTTAGCCAAAATTATAGCCAATACAACAAAACGACCATTTGTTCAGCTAAATGCAACTACAGCCGGAATAAAAGATATAAAAGAGGTAGCTAATAAAGCTGTAGAACAAATAGCTATATCTCAAAGTAAGACTATATTGTTTATAGATGAAATACATCGCTTTAATAAAGCACAACAAGACTCTCTTTTGCCATATGTAGAGGACGGCACTATTGTTCTTATAGGTGCAACTACAGAAAACCCATATTTTGAGGTAAACAAGGCGCTTGTAAGCAGAAGTATTATTTTTCAGCTTAAAAAACTTGATATTGAAGACATTAAAATACTTATAAACAGAGCTGTTTTTGATAAAGAATACGGTTATGGCAATTTTAAAATAAATATATCTCAAGAAGCTATTGAATTTATATCTAATACTGCCAATGGTGATGCCAGAACTGCTCTTAACGCTATAGAGCTTGCTGTTCTTTCAACACCTAAAAATGAGAAAGGGATTATAAATATAAATCTTGATACCGCACAGGAGTGTATACAAAAAAGAGCGCTTAATTATGACAAAGACGGTGATAATCATTATAATACTGTTTCAGCTTTTATAAAAAGTATGAGAGGCTCTGACCCGGATGCCGCTGTGTATTATCTTGCTAAAATGCTTTATGCTGGTGAGGACCCTAAATTTATAGCAAGGCGTATAGTTATATGCGCCTCAGAGGATGTTGGAAATGCCGACCCTCACGCTTTACAAGTGGCTGTTGCCGCGGCACAGGCTGTTGACTTTATAGGCATGCCAGAGGGGCGTATAATTTTAGCACAAGCTGTAACATATGTGTCTTGCGCACCAAAGAGCAATGCCTCTTATATGGCTGTTGAAAAGGCGTTTAGCGATGTAAAAAATAAAACTATAAAGTCTGTTCCAAACCATTTAAAAGACAGCTATTACAGCGGGGCGAAAGAGCTTGGCAATGGTATAGGATATAAATATCCTCACGATTTTGATGGTCATTATGTAAAGCAGCAATATTTGCCGGACGAGCTTGTGGGTACAATATATTACGAGCCAACAGAAAACGGCATAGAAAAAAGAATAAAAGATTTACTCTTTAGACTTAGAGGAAAGAATTAATAAAATTTTATTGTGTATTTTTAAAAGTAATATTACAAATACCGCGCCTAAAAGCGCACCGCATGTATCAATAATTACATCTTTTAACTGGCATGCTCGTCCTGGGACAAAATATTGGTGTAGTTCATCTGTAATGGCGTATAGCATACTTATTAAAACTGAGCATGCCCAATAACGGGATTTAAAACGAGCATATGTGCTAAGTGATAGAGATATAAATATTGATAAAACTGTATATATAGAAAAATGTGCCATTTTACGCACATAACCATTAATTGACTTTATAATTTGATACTGTGCTAATTCTGTCATTTGTTTATAGCCTTTTACAAACACACTTGCCAAAACAGCCGTTACAGAGTCGCTTACATGGGCGCTTTCGGAAGATATTTGAGACGAGAAAATAAATATTAAAATAGCTGTTAATACAGCTCCGCTCCAAAATATTATTCTCATAAAATTTTTAGACATAATTATAAACTCCTATTTTTTATTTAATTATATACTTATTTTAGTTTGTACTCAACTGTTTTAAAAAATAAGTAATAAAATCATATAAAAAAATTAAGACTTTTAAAAATACTTATTTGGAGGTTTTTATTTGACAGAAAAAAACGACTTAACAAAAGGAAATATAATAAAAACAGTAATTCTGTTTTCTATGCCATTTTTATTTGCCAACATTATACAAGCGCTTTATGGCGCTGTTGATTTAATAGTTATAGGTTGGTACAGCAATGTTGAAAGTGTAGCTGCTGTATCAACAGGTACACAGGTAACGCAGATAATTACAAGCATAATTTCTGGTATTACACTTGGCGGTACTGTGTTAGTTGGAAAATACATAGGCATGAAAAAAGAAAACGATATTAAAGAAACTATATCAACAAATTTGACTGTGTTTTTTATTGTGGGAATTATGCTTTCTGTATTGTTGTACTTTTTTTGTCCATACATACTAAAGGCTTTAAAAACACCTGAAACCTCGTTTGAGTACGCAAAAGAATACGTAAGTGTATGTTCGTTTGGTATTGTTTTTATATGCGGCTATAACGCTATAAGCGCTATTTTAAGGGGATATGGCGATTCAAAGAGTCCATTAATTTTTGTGGCTTTTTCGGGAATACTTAATTTAATATGTGATATAGTGTTTGTAAAGTATTTAAAATTAGGTGTGTCTGGAACAGCTTTGGCAACCATATTATCTCAATGTGTAAGTATGTTTATGGCTATGGTTTATTTGAACAAAAAAGATTTTATATTTAAGTTTAAAATTAAAAACTTTAAAATACATAAAACAAAACTTAAAGAGCTTTGTATTGTTGGTATACCAATTACATTTCAAGAGTGTATGATAAGAGTTTCGTTTTTATATCTTACATCTGTAACAAATCAGCTTGGTGTAAATGCCGCTGCCTCTGTTGGAATAGCAAGTAAATATGACGTATTTGCAATGCTTCCAGCTACGTCTGTGGCTAATGCGCTTGCCGCAATAGTAGCCCAAAATTATGGCGCTAATGAGTATAAAAGAATGAGTAAAGCGTTAATTACAGGTGTATTGTTTGCTTTTCCATTTTCAATGGCATTTTTTATTTGGGCACAGTTCTCTCCTCAGTCAATGCTCGGTGTTTTCTCATCTGACAGCGGCATTATAAACACTGGAATACCATTTTTTAAGTCTTGCAGTTTTGATTATATAGCAGTGTTATTTGTATTTTGTATGAATGGTTATTTGAATGGACGCTCAATGACGTTTTTTACAATGTTAAGTTCTTGTTTTGGAGCTGTGGCTCTTAGAATGCCTCTTATATATGTCTTTTGTAGTAAATTTCCAAACGATTTAAAAATGATAGGTACAGTGGCGCCTTTAGTATCGGCTATAATGGCTGTTTACACGTTTATATTTATAATTTATATTGTAAATAAGGATAAAAGATATTATTGACATATATGGTTTGTATTGATAAAGTTTAAATAAATATATTGCGGGAGTGATTGCGGTGAGTAAAAGTTTTAATTCTGGATTTAATAGTTTGGCTGTATTTAGTGATGAAACCGAGAATTACAGATTTCCCTCAAGCCCAAAAAAAGGGCAAAAAGTTACAATTAAAATAAGAACAGCCGAAAATGACGTTGATAATGTTTGTGTTATTACTGATAAAAAAATAATAAAAATGGAGAAAACTCAAAATACAAATGGGTTTGATTTTTATATATGTCATTTAGAGTATTATGCCAATACGGTAAAATATTATTTTGAAATAAGCCGCGGAACAAAGACATTTTACTATTCAAAATTGGGTTTGAGTGAAAATATAATAAGACAGGCTGATTTTTTAATAATATATGATTTTGATATTCCTGATTGGGCTAATGGCGCTGTTATGTATCAAATATATATAGATAGATTTTGTGACGGAGATAAAACAAACAATGTTAAAACAAATGAGTATATATATTTAGGAAAGCCAGTTATTTATAAAAATGACTGGAATGAGTTTCCTTCGGCAGAGGATATACGCAATTTTTACGGCGGTGATTTACAAGGTGTAATAAATAAAATTCCTTATTTAAAAAGTTTGGGTATAGAGGCTATATATTTTAATCCAGTATTTGTATCGCCAAGCAACCATAAATATGATACTCAAGATTATGAGCATATAGACCCGCATATTGGAAAAATAGTTAAAGACACAGGAAGAATACTAATAAGAGGAGAACGCTCTAACAAAAAAGCGTATAATTATATTATAAGAACAACCGATAAAAAAAAT
>CATJUP010000034.1 GCA_949743655.1 uncultured Eubacteriales bacterium | reverse complement strand
TTAGAATATTAAAAGAAAATGATATAATGAGAGTTGCTGATATTTGGTTGGATACAAATATAAGAGCCCATAATTTTATTAGCCAACAGTATTGGAATGATAATTTTGAGACAGTGAAAAAAGCACTTTTAAATGCAGAAGTTTATGTTTATGAGTGTAATAGTTCGGGCTATGTAAATGGTTTTATAGGGCTAAATGATTATTATATAGAGGGCATTTTTGTTTGTAACAGCTTTCAGTCTAAAGGTATTGGAAAGGAATTAATTAATTTTGCAAAGTCTATTAAAAGCCGCCTAAGTTTAAGTGTGTATCAAAAAAATATAAAAGCTATTGAATTTTATAAAAGAGAGGGTTTTAATATTAAATGTGAAAATATAGATAAAGCTACAGGGGAAAAAGAATATTTAATGGTATGGAATATGTAATTTTTAAAACTTCCCTCGCGCATTTAAACACGAGGGAAGAGCAGTAATTAATCTTTAAATATGGCACCAGTATTTGCGCTGGTTACAAGTTGCCTATATCTTTTGAGATAACCATTTGGAACATCTTTTACTATAGGAACAAGTTTTTCACGGCGTTTAGAAAGGGTATCAGCGTCAAGTTCAACATTAAGAGTGTTGTTTTTCATATCTATTGATATAATGTCGCCTTCCTCAATAAGAGCTATAGGTCCGCCAGCCGCTGCCTCTGGTGATATATGACCTATTGCTGCGCCTCTTGATGCCCCTGAGAAACGACCATCAGTTATAAGAGCCACCGAACTATCAAGACCAAGACCAGCGAGTGTAGCTGTAGGAGCTAACATTTCTCTCATTCCAGGTCCGCCTTTAGGTCCTTCATATCTTATCACTATAACATCGCCAGGTACTATTTTACCTTCTGTCATGGCGTCTATGCAGTCTTCCTCGCTGTTAAATACTTTTGCTGGTCCTTTGTGTACAAGCATTTCTGGAAGAACAGCCCCTTTTTTAACTACAGCGCCGTCTGGAGCTATATTTCCCCAAAGTATAGCAAGACCGCCATCGGCTGAATAAGCTGTTTCTTTACTTCTTATTACATCTGAATTTCTTACTTTAGCGTTTTTAATATTTTCGGCTACAGTTTTGCAAGTACATGTTATAAGGCTTGTATCAAAAAGACCATAACCCTCAAGCTCTTTTATAACAGCGCTTATTCCGCCAGCGTCATCTAAATCAACAAGACAGTCTGTTCCCGCTGGAGCGAGTTTTACAAGCTGAGGAGTCTCTTTGCTTATTTTATTTATATCCTCAAAATTTATGCTAAGTCCAGCTTCATGAGCTATTGCTGGAAGGTGAAGTGTGGTATTTGTTGAACAACCCAAAGCCATATCAACATGAAGAGCGTTTTTAAGTGCTCTGTCTGTTATTATATCTTTTGGTCTTATATCTTTTTGGAGTATTTCCATAATTTTTATTCCAGCTTCTTTGGCAAGACGTATTCTGGCTGAGTTTATAGCCGCTATTGTTCCATTGCCAGGAAGACCCATTCCTATTACCTCTGTAAGACAGTTCATTGAATTAGCAGTAAACATTCCAGCACAACTTCCACATCCAGGACAAGTGTTATTTTCAACATCAAGTGCTTCTTCTTGAGTGCAAAGCCCTTTTTCTAATTTTGGTATAAACTCATATCCGTTTGAGTATGTAGTTTTTGAACCATCCATAAGTTTACCAGGCATCATAGGTCCGCCGCTTACAAATATGCTTGGAAGATTGAGTCTTAAAGCTGCCATAAGCATACCAGGAACGATTTTATCACAGTTGGGTATAAACACAAGCGCATCAAAAGGGTGGGCATTTGCCATAATCTCAACACTGTCGGCTATGTGCTCACGACTTATAAGAGAATAGTGCATACCGTTATGACCCATAGCAAGACCATCACACACACCTATAGCCGGAAACTCAAATGGTGTTCCACCAGCGAGACGAACACCGTCTTTTACTGCTTGAGATATTTGACCTAAGTGCATATGACCAGGTATTATGTCATTTTTGGAGGAAACTATGCCTATTAAAGGTCTTTCTATTTCGGCATCTGTAAGCCCAAGGGCTTTTAAAAGTGTTCTGTGAGGGAGTTTTTTAGCTCCTTTTTTAATAGCGTCACTTCTCATTAAAACATCTCCTTTATCATTTATATAAAACTTGTATTACAACTTTAATTTAATATTAACCCAATTTTAATTAAAAGTCAATATTGTACAGTCAAATTTGTATTACAAATTTTTAATTAATGGCATATATTATAGACATTTGAAATATAATTTGTTAAAATTAATCATACAACTTTTTGATATTGAGGGGATACATATGGAAGATGAATTTATATCGGTATCAAGTGTTACCGCAAACCGTATAAGTGAGATGATTTTTATTGAAAAGAAATATTTGCCTGGTGACAGATTGCCTAATGAGTATAAATTAAGCTCTATACTTGGTGTAAGCAGAACATCGCTTAGAGAGGCTATAAAACTGCTTGCTGCTAAGGGAATACTTATAATAAAACGCGGAAGTGGTACATTTGTAGCTAATTCTTTTGATATGAGCTCTTTTGGAATAAAATATATAGAGGATAAAAAAAGACTGGCGCAACACTGGTTTGAGTTTAGGCTTATACTTGAGCCAAAAAGCGCGCGTATGGCGGCTAAAAACGCCAATTATGACGAGATAGAGCGTATATGTGCCTCTGCCGAAAATATTTTAAAACTTATAAATGAGGACAAGCCGTTTACACAGGAGGACCAAAATTTTCATGCGCTTATAGCTACAGCAACCAAAAATGACGTTATAAAACTTACTTTACCTTCTCTTGAAAACGCTGTGAGTGAGGCTCTTAAAACATCAACATATATAGGCACTTTCCAAAAATCTTGTGAGAATGTTAAAATTTATCATCCGGCTATAGCTGATTTTATAAAGTGCCGCGATGAGGATGGAGCCGAAATGGCTATGAGAATGCACATTTTAAAAGTATTTAATTTAATTAAAAATTAGAAAATATTAATTTTTATAAAAGAAATATTAAAATTTTATAATGCTTCAATTTTAGAAGTTGTGATTTTTGCTATAAGATGTTATAATTAAAACATTATATTCTAATTTTTGGCAAACATTAATTTTGCCTATAAATTACATAAACCTGAGCATATTAGTCAGTTTTATTGAATATCTATATTTATAGATTATACTGCCATGCTTAAAGGGGAGAAAAACTTATGGATAATAGCGAAAATAACAATATAGAAATTGCAGGACGAATTAATTCTGAGTTTGTTTTTAGCCACCGTATATACGGTGAAGGGTTTTACAATTTTGACATTGCCGTTAAAAGGCTAAGTGGAAGTGAGGATATAATACCAGTTACAGTTTCGGAAAGATTGTTTGACAAAAACGATATTGTTATTGGAAACAATATTAAGATTGACGGACAAGTGAGAAGTTACAACGATTTTAGTGGTACTAAAAATCATCTTGTAATATCCGTTTTCGCAAGGGAAATGTTTTATAACGTTGGAGAAAACGAGAATAATATAGAGCTTAATGGTTTTATATGCCGAAAGCCGGTTTACAGAACAACGCCTATGGGGCGAGAAATAGCTGATATACTTATAGCAGTAAACAGGGCTTACAATAAATCTGACTACATACCATGTATTGTTTGGGGAAGAAACGCCAGATATGCTGGCAAACTTGATGTTGGAGACAATATTAAAATATCTGGAAGAATACAAAGCCGTAAATATCAAAAAAAGACTGATGATGGATTTAAAGAAAAAACGGCTTATGAAATATCAGTTTCAAAAATTGAAAGAGTTCAGGACAATTAATTATTTTTTACATTGCCAAGCTATAAATATTGACAACCGGTGTGTTATGATATATTATTTCTTAGGCTGTGTTTATTAGCCTTGGAGGTAGATATGAGAAAAGGTAATGTTTATTTGTATTACGGACAGGGTAGAGGAAAAACTACTTTGGCTATAGGTCAGGGACTTAGAGCTATTGGCGAAGAACTTTCGGTTGTAATGGTACAGTTTCTTGATTATAACCATAACAAAGAGTACATACCTCTTAAAAAGCTGGAGCCGGAATTTAGAGCCTTTAGGTTTGAAAAACAGCGTGAAAGCTACAAAGACGCTGAAAAAACCGAGGTTTTAAACGAGATAATGCTCGCTTATAATTTTAGCAAAAAAATAATTGAAACCGGTGAGTGCGACATGCTTATTTTAGACGGCATTACAGACGCTGTTGAGGCTGATTTTATTACGGAAGAAAGCGTTGTGGAGCTTATTAAAAGACGTAACGAGAGTATGGACATTATAATGACTGGTACAAACAAATATAACTCTATAGCCGACTGTGCTGAATATGTTTACAGCATAAATGTAGAGAAAAAATAAAATATTAATAAAAACCGTGCTAAACGCGCGGTTTTTTTATTGCCCAAAAATGGGACACCGTGGGGACGTGTTTTTTTGGTATACTTTAAGAAAATTAGCAATAATGTAAAAGGAGGAATAGTATGAGTTTAGAGAGAGCAACAAATTTATTAGGCAAAAACAATGAGGTAGTTGGTACAAAGGAGTATTTTAATAAGCTAAATACACAACTTAACATTGATAAAATAATAGGATACAACAATTTTAATTATGGTAACATTGATAATATTAATACAAAAATAACATCGCAGGCTAAAGAGATATTAGAGGATTTAAAAAAATACGGCAAGTTTTTAAGTTATGTTGAAGCCTCAAAAAGAGAGAAGCTAAAAAGTTTTGTGGACGGGCTTTATATGCTTTCAAGTTATGCGGAAGCAAAAAACAGTGATTTAAAACGAGCGGCAAGTTTTTTGGATTTGTCTGACAGTGCTACAAGAAAAAACTCAAGATATTCTGAAAAAGATATTGACAAATTGGCAAACGACATGTATTATGGAGTTAACAGTGCTAAAACTTCACCAATAAGCACTGTTACGTCTTATGGAAAGCCTTCACGTTATCGCTCGGTTTCGGGTTTACAATCAGAAAGCCCAAGCAGAAGTACTCAAACAGATACCTCAGCTATTAAAGACGCAC
>CATJUP010000033.1 GCA_949743655.1 uncultured Eubacteriales bacterium | reverse complement strand
TATTTCAGTGCCCACACTCACGGCTTTTGTTTTTAAAATGTTTTGCTGATTATTAAAATAACTTATATCAATATTTTTAGAATTTTCTTCTAATGTTTTAATTATGTTTTCGCCATATTTAATTTCGGTTATAACAGGTAAATTTGACGCGCTAATTCCTTCAGGCATGTTCTTTTTTCCTGTGATTAATGTGTTTATAATAGCGTTTTTATCGGAATTATTTTTTCCCATAACACATACAAAAGAGCGCTGTTGTTTTAAATCGTCTATAATTTTATACAGTGTATTGTTTGTTATACTGTATTGTTTATTAATTTCGGCAATGCGTTCAAAACCGCTTATAATTTTTTCCAATATACCTCACCCCTAATAGATTTAATATTATTTTGACCTATATAAAGCGGTCTTATGGTTATATTTTCCATAAAATGGTTTAATTATTCAGGTGTTGGGATATTTTTAATGAAATTGGAAATTTGCGAATAGAGCATATAAAAACAGTGCTTTTTATGGTAATGTATTGATATTTTAAAATTGGAATTTTTAATATACTTTTCAAAAATTGGTAAATATATAAAATAATTATGCAATTATAAAACTGCCCGTTTAGACATTTATATAAAATTAAATGCCTTGATATGAAATTTGAATTGTGATAAAATTCAATTAAAAATTTAGACAAATATTGCTAAAGGAGCGTAAATATATGTGCGGATTTTGCGGCTTTACAGGAGAGATTATTAAAAGTGAAGAAGTTCTTGAAAATATGATGAATAAAATTATACACAGAGGTCCTGACAGTGCTGGTAAGCATGTGGATAAAGACGTGGCTTTGGGTTTTAGAAGACTATCTATTATAGATTTGGGTTTTGGTTCTCAGCCTATGTATAATGAAACAGAGGATATAGTTATAACTTTTAATGGTGAGATATATAACTATAAAGAGCTTAAAGAGGAATTAATACAAAAAGGGCACACATTTAAAAATAACTCCGATACAGAGGTTATAATACATGGTTATGAGGAGTATGGAAGTGATATACTTAACAAACTTAGAGGAATGTTCGCTTTTGTTATATGGGATTCTAAAAATAAAGAGCTGTTTGGCGCCAGAGATTTTTTTGGTATAAAACCATTTTATTATACTAATATAAATGGAAATTTAGTTTTTGCCTCGGAAATAAAAAGCATACTTGAGTATCCAGGAGTAAAAAAAGAGGTAAACAAAGATGCTTTAGAAAATTATCTTTCTTTCCAGTATTCTGTTCTTCCAGAGACATTTTTTAAAGGAATATTTAAACTTATGCCAGCACACTGTTTTAAATTTAAAAATGGTAAAATGGATATACAAAGATATTGGACACCTGTTTTTGAAAATGACAATGGAAAAACTTTTGAACAGACAGTCGAAGGTATTGATAAAGCTATGCAGGAGTCTATAAAAAAACATAAAATAAGCGATGTTGAGGTTGGCTCTTTTCTTTCAAGTGGGGTTGATTCAAGCTATGTAGCGGCTTGTTTTAATGGAGACAAAACATTTACAGTTGGCTTTGACTATGACAAATACAATGAGATTGATTATGCTAAAAAATTATCTGAAAAAGTTGGTATTGATAATTATAACAAACTTATATCAACAGAGGAGTATTGGCAAAGTATACCTAAAGTACAGTATTTTATGGACGAGCCTTTAGCAGACCCAGCGGCTATAGCACTCTATTTTGTAAGCCAAACGGCATCTAAACACGTTAAAGTGGCGTTATCAGGAGAGGGCGCTGACGAGTTTTTTGGAGGATACAACATATATAAAGAGCCAGATGCTTTAAAACCGGTATTGTGGCTTCCGCTGTTTTTAAGAAAAGCCGCCGCTTGTGTTGTGAAAGCTATTCCTTTTAAATTTAAGGGAAAAAATTATATTATAAGGGCGAGCAAAACTGTTGAAGAAAGATTTATAGGAAACGCTAATATGTTTTCTGTAAGTGAAAGAAAAAAAATACTTAAAACAGTAAGCGGAAAATACACACCACAGTCTATTACAAAACCGCTTTACGAAAAAGTGAAAAATTTGGATGACGTTACAAAAATGCAATATATAGACTTAAATCTTTGGCTTATAGGAGATATATTGTTAAAAGCTGACAAAATGAGTATGGCTCATTCTTTGGAAGTTAGAGTCCCTTTTTTGGACAAAAATGTTTTTGAAGAAGCGAGGAAAATACCTAAACGCTACAAAGTAACTAAACAAAACACAAAAGTAGCAATGAGACACGCCGCTAACAAATATTTGCCTGATATTGTAGCTGAAAAGAAAAAGTTGGGATTTCCTGTACCTATAAGAATTTGGCTTAAAGAAGACAAATATTTTAATGTTATAAAGGACGCTTTTGAGAGCGACAGCGCTAAAGAGTTTTTTAAAACAAAAGAAATATTAAAACTGCTTATTGACCACAAAAATGGTAAAGAGGATAATAGCCGTAAAATATGGACTATATATATGTTTATTGTATGGCACAAAAAATATTTTGCCAATGTAGCTTAATGAATAGAGGGAGTATATGTATAAATTATTAAAAACACAGGGTATGGCTAAAAGAGGTGAGTTTTCCACTCCGCATGGAGTTATACAAACACCTGTTTTTATGAATGTTGGTACTTGCGCCGCTATAAAGGGGGCGTTATCAAGTGAGGATTTGGAAAATATAAAATGTCAGGTGGAGCTTTCAAACACATACCATTTGCATGTAAGACCAGGAGACGAAATTATAAAAAAGTTCGGTGGTCTGCATAAGTTTATGGTTTGGGACAAGCCAATATTGACAGACTCAGGAGGTTTTCAAGTATTTTCTCTTGCGCAGCTTAGAAAAATTAAAGAGGAGGGTGTATATTTCGCCTCACATATAGACGGAAGAAAAATATTTATGTCTCCTGAGGAGAGTATGAAAATACAGTCTAATTTAGCAAGTACAATAGCAATGGCATTTGATGAGTGCGCGCCAGCAAAAGCTGATAGAGGTTATGTGGAAAACTCTGTAGCGAGAACAACAAGGTGGCTTGTAAGATGCAAAACAGAAATGGACAGGCTAAATTCACTTGATGAGACTATAAACAAAAAACAAATGCTATTTGGAATAAATCAAGGCGCTATATATGATGATATAAGAATAGAACACGCCAAAGTTATAGCTGATATGGAATTAGACGGGTACGCTATAGGAGGTCTTGCCGTTGGGGAAAGTCACGATGAAATGTATCATGTTATAGAAAAAACTGTTCCATACCTTCCAAAAGAAAAGCCTACATATCTTATGGGAGTTGGAACACCTGAAAATATACTTGAGGCTGTAGAAAGAGGAGTAGACTTTTTTGACTGTGTTTTGCCAGCAAGAAACGGAAGACATGCCAATGTGTATACAAATAAAGGAAAATTAAATCTATTAAATGCCAGATATGAGCTTGATGATACACCTATTGACGATGAGTGTAATTGTCCTACATGCCAAAGATACTCAAAGGCGTATATAAGACATTTGTTTAAAGCAAAAGAAATGCTTGCTATGAGGCTTTGTGTAATTCACAATTTGTACTTTTTTAACAATATGATGGAGGAAATAAGAAATTCTATTGATAATGGTACTTTTGAACAGTATAAAAAGAAACGTTTAGAGGGTTTTAAATTAGCAGAGACCGATAAGGTTATATTTAAAAGAAACCGAAATGTTAGAACAATTTTGGTTGAAACTTAAACCAATATTGTTGACTTTTATATTGTTTATACGCTATAATACCTTAACACAGTTATTCTGCCACCGGGTAGAAAAAGCGAAAGCATTCGTCATGTATCATTAGGTCTTAGAAGATACATGTATGGGTGCTTATTTTTTTAGAGGTATTTGCGTATGCGATTTAAAATGTTTAACTACTTTACAAAAGTGGAATTTTTATTATGGTTTGGAACAATTACAATTATTACAGTGTCATTTTTAGTTTTTGACAGAGAAAGTTTTTTAATACTTTTAGCATCGTTAATAGGAGCAACATCGTTAATTTTTAATGCTAAGGGAAATCCTTTTGGACAGTTACTTATGGTTATATTTAGTTTAATGTACGGCATTATATCTTTTAAATTAGCCTATTACGGCGAAATGATAACTTATTTAGGTATGACGGCTCCAATGGCGGTTTTTGCTATGGTTTTGTGGTTTAAAAATCCATATGGCAGCAATAAACGGGAGGTAAAAGTAAACAGGCTTATATTTAAAGAATTAATTTTTATGGCTATACTTACAGCATTTGTAACATTTATATTTTATTATGTTTTATTAGCTTTTAACACGTTAAACATATTGCCAAGTACAATATCTGTGACTACAAGTTTTGCGGCTGTATATTTAACTTTTAGAAGAAGCGCTTTTTATGCCATGGCATATGCCGTAAACGATATAGTGCTTATAGTTTTATGGGGCTTAGCGGCGGTTTATGATACATCATATTTATCAATGGTTATTTGTTTTATTATGTTTTTGGTTAATGATGTTTATGGGTTTGCAAGCTGGCTAAAAATGCGTAAACGTCAAGAAAATAGTAGTATTTAAAAGATTTTAGAAAGGGGATTTTTAAATGTTTAGAGAAATGAGAAGAAAAAACCAAATTTTAAGTGAGAAAGAAAGTATCGATATATTAAAAAAAGGAACTTCTGGAGTGCTTGCGCTTTTAGGTGACGACAACTATCCGTATGCCGTACCTATAAGCTATGTATATGACGATTATAAAATATATTTTCACTGTGCTAAAACAGGGCATAAAATAGATGCTATAAAAAAACATAATAAGGCGTCATTTTGCGTAATAGACCAAGATAAAATAGTGCCAGATGAATATACCACTTATTTTAGAAGTGTAATTGCATTTGGAAAAATAAAAATAATTGATGATGAGAAAGAAATGAGACAAGCTATAGAAAAGTTATCAATAAAATATAATCCTAAAGACAGCGAGTGTAACAGAAATGAAGTAATTAATAAAGCATGGAATGCTTTATGTATTATAGAGTTTTGTATCGAAAATATT
>CATJUP010000032.1 GCA_949743655.1 uncultured Eubacteriales bacterium | reverse complement strand
TAAGGATAGGCGTGCTGGTCTCCGGCCCCTCAAGTGAGTATAAAACAGGTAATGAGTCTGTTGTTACGTATTTAATAGCGCTTGTTATATAATCCTCGCCATTAAAAGCTGTGTATGTGGCTATATTTGAATAATCTATTACTTGACTTCTTTTTGAGGAAGAAACTATTATACTGTTGTCTGTTAATTTTTCTGAAGTATAATTTAGCTCAAAATCTGGATAAACTGCGGGATCTATTGTTTTTACATTCAAATTTGGGCTTAAAGAATTGTATCTCTCAAGCATATCTGTAAGTGTAGCGTCTTCTTTACCAGGCTGACATATTCTGTAAATATCTATTTCGTCAGTTATTGTAAGCAAAATTTCTTTTGTATTTTCAGAAAGTGTGTGTAAACCTATTTCTGTTGTATCCAATTTTGTTTTATCCACAGGAATTTGATTTACAAAAAGATTTATTCCTATAACAAACGTTGTAAAAAGCGCGCATATTATAACACTCATACTTGATTGTGATATTTTTATGGGTTTATGTTTATTTGTATCCATTATCCGCGCCTCCTCCTATTTTCGTATTGTATTGTAAGGCATATAAATAAAGCCGTTATTGATATAAAATATACTATAGCGGTTATGTCAAAAACGCCGTTTGTAAAAGGGTCTATTCTTTTAAACATAGCGAAACAATCAACAAACGCCGTAAATTTACCTACAAGAAGAGCATTATGTTTGATATATATAAATATAAGCGGAGTTTCAAGTATAACAGCAGTTAATAATGCCATTAGTATTTTTTTTGAGGCTAAAAACACAACAGCGCATAGCGCTATTATACAAACGCTGAAAGCTCTAAATGTAAACATTGACGCTGATGATATATTTTGTGATATTGTTGGTACAAGGTAGCATATAAGTATAACGCCAAAACAAAGTATAGCTGATGTTATTTGATTTTCACAAAATGATGATGTAAACATACCTAAAGAGCAAAGAGCACACTCAAGCATAAAAAACGCTATTATACAACTAAAAGCAGTTTTTATATTTACTACTCCATATTTTGACAATATAAATGGATAAACGCACATTATAGCTACAGGAATAAGCGATATTGTGGCTACCGCCATAAATTTGCCTATAACTATACTTTTTACGTCAATAGGCAAAAGACATAATAGCTTGTCCGTCTTTTGTTTTTTCTCATCAGAAAATACTCTCATTGTTAGCAGCGGAACTGTTATAAGCAGTACAAAACACATGTCTTTTATAACGTACTCAAAAGCGGGGGAGTAGTACACAAAATTTACAAGACTTGTAAATATACCAGCGCTTAAAAGCATAAACGCCAAAAACACATATCCAGACGCTGTTACAAAATATAATTTTAGTTCTTTTTTGTATATTGAAAGCATATTTTAACTCCAATCCTCGCTGTCTTGAATAATTTTTAAAAATGTTTCCTCAAGAGAACTTTTTTTGGTATAAAGCGATATTATAGGGTATTTAATAGCGCTGAAGGCATAAAATATGTCTTCACGCGGGTCTAAGTTTATATTAAATTTAAAAGAGTATATATTTTTATCATATTCATATTTTGGAGAAATAACTCCTTTTATAGTATTTAAAACATTAATTATTTTTTCGTTTTCGCCAATTACTTCTATAATAGCCGTTTTTATTTCGCCATTTCCAACTAAATTTTGGGCGCTGTCTATAGTGGCTATTTTTCCATGAGATATTATCATAATATCTGAACATACAGCACTTATTTCTGAAAGTATATGGCTGCTTAATATTACTATATGGTTTTTACCAAGTTCAGTTATAAGCTCTCTTATATCTATTATTTGTTCGGGGTCAAGCCCAACTGTAGGCTCGTCAAGTATTATAATTTGAGGAGAGCCGAGTATTGCCTGTGAAATACCAACTCTTTGTTTATAGCCCTTAGACAGATTTTTAATAAGGCGGTTTTTCATTACCGATATATTAGTTTTTTCCATTACTTCATTTACACAATGTTTTAAGCGGCTTTTGGGTATTTTTTTTGCCTCGCCAACAAATGTTAAATATTCATAAGGCGTTAAGTCCTCATAAACAGGAGGGATTTCTGGAAGATAACCTATATTTTTTTTAGCTTCTTCAGGCTGATAGAGCATATTAAAGCCATTTATTATTATATTGCCTTCAGTGGGTGACAGGCATCCGGTTATCATGTTCATTGTTGTGCTTTTTCCAGCGCCATTAGGACCCAAAAAACCAAAAACACAATTTTTGGATATGTTAAAACTTATGTCGTCAACAGCTTTAAAATTTCCATAAACTTTTGAAAGGTTTTTTACATCAATCAAATTTACACCTCTCCCTTTAGTTTTAATTTGTTTATACAAATAATACCAAATTATGGTTTATAGTTCAATTAACATAATGTAAACAATAAAAAAATATTTATTTAACAGGTATTATTAATTTTGTTACATAATCATTCTCGCTTTTTATATCGGCTTGAGAAACAATAAATTCCTCGCTTATAGGTCCATTAATTTCAAAATGGTTTGTGTTAAGCCATTTTATTGTTTTTACATAAGTATTTATTATTGTAGATAAAGAACCATAATGCAGTGATGTTATGGCTTTAAACGAGGGGATTTTTTTGTAAAAAGGGAAATTGGCACAGTCATTTACGTCTATGCTTATTTCAAGAGAACAATATGTTTTTAAAAACTGCTCAAGAGGGGGGTTATGATATGTAGCCTTTATAGAACTTTGGGCTTTAAGTTTGTTTTTTCTCAAAAGCTCAAATATTTCAAACCACCTATAAACGGGTATAACATCGTTTTTAAAATTTTTCTCATTCCTTTTTGTGTATATAACCCCATGTTCTGGTATTTGCTCAATTAATATACTGTCGTTTCGCTCAGATTTAAGCTCTAATTTTTCTATAGAGTTTTTGATGTCGTTATATATGTATTCGAGAGCGGCTATTTTTTCGTGTACATCACTAAGTTTTGAATTTAAACTTTCTTTAAGTTTTTTAATATCGTTTTCGGTAATAAGCGAATGTATTTCATCAAGCGAAAAGCCATAATTTTTAAGTTTGCGTATGTTATATAAAGTAAGCATTTGTTCTTCTGTGTAGTATCTATAGTTTGTTTCGGAGTCACGTTTTTGAGGCACAAAAAGACTTATCTCATCATAATACCTAAGTGTTTTTACAGGAACACCGCAAATATTTGATATATCTCCTATTGTATATAGTTTTTTGTTTTGTGTCATTCAAAATTCCTCCTAACAGAAAACTGTGGTTAATGCTAATTAATAGCAAACTAAAATAACATACGCAATTTTAATTTAAAAGTTTATAGTTTAAATATCAATTATAAATTTTTATTTATAAAAGTAGATTTTCACCGACTTTATATATATCGCCAGCTCCCATTGTTATTACAACATCACCTGTTTGTGCCTGTTCTTTTATTATTTTTTCTATGTTTTCAAAACTTCCAGCATAAATAGCATTGTTTGTGTTTTTGTTTATCTCTTCAGCCACTATAATAGAGTTTATAATTCCTGTGTCTTTTTCACGAGCGGCATAAATATCAGCTAACACAACTTTATCGGCATCAGAAAACGCTTTTCCAAAATCAGTAAGAAGTGTTTTAGCCCTTGAGTATGTGTGCGGCTGAAATAAACACCATATTTTGTTGTGCTTAACTTTTTTAGCAGCAGCGAGAGTAGCTTTTACTTCCGAAGGGTGATGGGCATAGTCGTCTATAACAGTTATTCCATTAAAATTACCTTTATACTGAAAACGTCTGTCAACACCAGTGTAATTTTTAAGACCAGTTATTATATCTTCAAATTCAACATCAACGCAAAAAGCGGCGGCACAAGCGGCTAAAGCATTTAGTATGTTATGGTCGCCGGCAATATTAAGAAATACTCTTCCTTTAAATTCATTATTAAAATACGCGTCAAAAGATGCTCTTCCGTTGTCGTCATAATTTATATTTTCGGCATACCAATTTGCTCTATTTTTGTTTAATCCAAATGTTACTACTCTACAGTCAATATTTGAAGTAATTATGTCTTTTTTAGCTATAGCGCTGTTTATAATTAAATAACCATTTTTAGGTATGTTTGATGCAAATTTGTGGAAAGAGTTTATTATTTGTTCAATGTCTTTAAAATAGTCGAGGTGTTCAGCTTCTACATTAAGTATAACGCCAACATAAGGATAAAACTCCAAAAAGCTGTCATGATACTCGCATGCTTCAGCTACAAAATAGTCGCTGTTTCCAATATTTATATTTCCGTGTATTGTGGATAGATTTCCGCCTATAGTTATTGTAGGTTCTTTTTTGGCAGCAAGTGTTATTTCGGAAAGCATTGAAGATGTTGTTGTTTTTCCATGCGTTCCCGCAACGGCTATTGATTTGTTGTAATTGTCCATTATGTTACCTAAAAGCACAGCACGTTCAACACATAATATATTTAATTTTTTAGCTTCTAAAAGCTCCGGATTATCGTTTTTTACAGCGGCGGTGTACACAATGAGGTCAATATCTTTTGTAATATTTTTGGCATTGTGACCTATATTTATATTTATGCCAAGCATTTTTAATTTTTCTGTAGCCTCCGACTCTTTCATGTCAGAACCAGAAACATTTATACCTTCTTTATAAAGTATTTGGGCAAGACCAGACATACTAACCCCGCCTATACCTATAAAATATATATTTTTAAATCCTTTTTTTAAATCAAGTTTCATATTAAATAACGCCCCAATTCTTTATATTCTAATTTTTAAGTATACTATACCAATTTTTAAAAGTCTATACAGTTTGAGTTAAATGTTTTAATTTTTTTATAGGTTCTAAATATATTTTAGACGAATAAAAATTTAAGTATTAAGGTTGTTTTATTTTGCTTTTTAAAACAGGTGGGTGATAGTAAAAATATATAAAATAAAGCGCAATAATATGTAAAAAGTAACAAATATATTAAAAAAATACTTTTTTTT
>CATJUP010000031.1 GCA_949743655.1 uncultured Eubacteriales bacterium | reverse complement strand
CATTACAGCCGCCGGAGTACCTATTCGTTTTGAGTATATAAAAGTAAAAGCTGTTGAAAAACCAACTTTTTTAACAACATCAAGTGTTTCCTCAAAATCCTCCTCTGTTTCTTGTGGAAAACCAACTATTATGTCAGAGCTTATCATAACGTCTGGTATTTCTTTTTTTATTTTGTCAACAATAGAAAGATATTTTTCTTTTGTGTATTGCCTGTTCATTTTATTAAGTATATTGTTACTTCCAGATTGAAAAGGAAGATGTATATAATTACATACTTTATCACAGTCTCTCATTGCATATATAAGCTCATCAGACAAATCTTTTGGATGAGATGTCATAAAACGTATTCTTTCTATGCCTTCTATTGTATTTACCTCACGTAAAAGCTGTGCAAAAGTAATTGGCTCTTTGAGTGTTTTTCCATAAGAGTTTACATTTTGACCTAAAAGAGTTATCTCTTTAACGCCGTTTTGGGCAAGAGAACGTATTTCGTTTAATATAGCTTCTTTTTCACGGCTTCTTTCCCTTCCTCTTACATAAGGCACTATACAATATGTACAAAAATTATTGCAGCCATACATTATATTTACAGAAGCCCTATACTCAAATTCTCTTATATAATCAGTATCCTCAACAAGAGCGCCGTGCTCTTTCCATATGTCTATAACTTGACTTCCGCTCTCAATTCTACTTTTAATAAGCTCTGGAAGTTTATAAAAATTAAATGTTCCAAAAACTATATCAACATATTTATACGTTTTTTTAATTTTTTCTATTACAAAATCCTCCTGCATCATACAGCCGCATAAAGCTATAATTAAATTTGGATTTTGTTTTTTTAAATGTTTAAGAACACCTAATTTTCCAAAGACTTTTTCTTCGGCATTCTCACGCACACAACAAGTATTATAAATAATAAAATCGGCGTCATTCTCATTTTCTGTTTTTGTATATCCCATTCTTGAAAGAGCGCCTATAATTTTTTCAGAATCATGGGCATTCATTTGACAGCCCATTGTAAAACAATAATATTTACGGTGTTTTCCTGTGGATTTAAAATAATCCTCATTCCACTTTTTTATTTTTTCAATATCAATGCTTTGTTCTAAAGTCATAAACGTTTCCTTTCTTAAAGCATATAAAAATTTCCATTAAATTAGTTTATCATATATATCTTTTTGTGTAAATATTTAATACTTACTTTTAATATTCAACATCTGTTTTTAAAGCATATGTACATTTATATGGTCATAAGTCATCTCTATATTGTTTAAGTCAAACTCTTTTTTCACGTTTTCTATAAGTCTATAATAACCCGTCCAATAATCGCTGTTTTTTACCCATGCTTTAACAACATATTCTATACTGCTCTGTTTATAAGCCGATACATTTACAAATATTTCAGGCTCGTTTAAAAACACCTCGCTTTTTTCAACAGCGGTTAATAAGGCTTTTTTAACGTTTTCTATATCGTCATAATATGAAGCCTCAAAATTCAAGTCAACCCTTCTTAATGGCTGACTTGAGTAATTTATAATTTTTTGAGATGACAGTTCACTGTTAGGTACAAATATAATTTTATTATCGCCAGTCATTATTTTTGTATGTATAAAACTGATTTCACTTACTGTTCCGCTTATTCCCGCAGCTTCTATAAAATCCCCAACAACAAAAGGCTTTGTTATAAGCATTACTATACCGCTGGCTATATTTGATAAAGAACCTTGAACAGCCAAAGATAAAGCTAAACCTACAACAGAAAACAGCGCTATAAGCGAAGTTGTGTCTATACCAAAACTTTGCGCCACTATAATAGCCATTAAAAAATATAACATTACTCTTATAGCCGAAACAGCAAATTTATGAATAGTTACATCTATTGGAAGTTTAAAAATTATAGGTTTAATTATTTTTATTATTAATTTTATTGCTATGTAGCATATTATAAAAGTTATTACAGCCGACAATAAATTTCCCAATGTAAAAGCGCCAAGCCCTACACCAAACATATCTTTCATTTCCTCATTTAAAAAACCCATATCAACACTCCTTATAAAAAATACAATAAAAAACACGGAAAATTATATTCCGTGTTTTATTATACTACAATAAAAGCATTTTTTGTAAATTTTTAATATGTAAATATTTGTGTCCAAGCGTATCCGTTTTGGCTTTTTATACAGCCAACACCTAAATATTTATATTTTGAGTTTAAAATATTAGCTCTATGACCTTCCGAGTTCATCCATGCTGTAACAACTTCTTCTGGTGTTTTTTGACCTTTGGCTATATTCTCGCCAGCTCCTTTATAAGTTGCTCCAACTTCTGTAAGAGCTGTGTTAAATGCACGTCCATCTGGTCTTGTATGAGAAAAACTTTTAATTATTTCATTTGTTCTTAAATTTGCGGCAGCCTGCACTTTGCTGTCCATAGTAAGAGCTGATAAACCATAAGCCGCTCTATGCTCATTTACAAGCTCTAAAACTTGCTGTTGATAGCTTGCTGTTGAACTTTGAGAGTTATCATTATTTGTGTTGTTATTTCCTGGTTTGTTATTTTCTGGTTTATCAGTTTCTGGCTTGTTGTTTTCTGGCTTATCAGTTTCTGGTTTGCTGTTTCCTGGTTTATCAGTTTCCGGCTTGTTGTTTTCTGGCTTATCAGTTTCTGGTTTACTGTTCCCTGGTTTATTAGTCCCTGGTTTTTCAGTTTCTGGTTTGTTATTGTTATTACAATTATTGTTATTATTGCAATTATTGTTATTAGTACAACTATTGTTAGTACAGTTATTATCGCAATTACCATTTACACAGTCATTGTTGTTATTGTCTATGCGTTTAAATTTAAAGCACCCGTTTTCTAAATACACGTCAAAATTGGAACCATTTTTATTTTTATATTTCATTATAGAGTTTATGTATGAATTATTATTAGTATATTTTGATGTGTATCTTGTAGCCGCAAATACTCCAGTTGTGCTTGACATTAAAATAGCTGTTGAAATTATACCTATAAACACTTTTTTCATAATTAAGAGCCTCCATTCACATATCAATTTGTTATGTTTTTATTACGTATTTATTACAATAATATGATAACATTGTTACAAATATATTTCAACAGGTAATTAGTGGCAAATATATGTACATATACATAAAAAACCACGCCTAAAAAAGACGTGGTTTTTAAATGCTTAAATTTTATTCTCTCAAATTCGCGCTAAATTCATTTTCAAGCGCTGATATTACTTTTTTCATAATGCCATTTATCTCATCATCAACAAGTGTTCTGTCATATGCTCTAAATGTTATTGAATAAGATACCGACTTATAACCCCTTTCTATCTGCTCCCCTTGATAAACATCAAAAAGTTTTATACTTTCTATAAGTTTGCCAGCGTTTTTGGATATTACTTTTTCAATATCACTTACAAAAATACTGTCTTTTATAACCATTGATATATCTCTTGTTACAGCCGGATATTTAGGCAAAGGCTTATACTCGCTTACAAGGCACGCATTTTTAACAATAGCTTCAAAATCCACCACAGCCATGTATACTCTTGTTTCTATTGAGTAATTTTTAGCTACTGTTGGATGAATTTCACCTACATATCCAACATTCTCGCCAGATATATAAATATCCGCCGTTCTTGTTGGGTGCATATATGTCAACTCGTTTTGAGGTATAAAGTCTGTTTTGGTTATGCCTAAAACATCAAAAATATTTTCCACTATACCCTTTATTGTATAAAAATCTGTATCCTTTCCATACATGCTTATAGTAAGTTTTTTAGGTTCATAAGGAAGCTCTGTAAGAGGTAAAGACTTAGGTACAAACACTTTGCCAATTTCAAATAATGCCGCCTCTTCGTTTCTTCTGTTATAGTTTGTTGATAAAGATGTAAGCATTGCATTAAGAGTAGTTGTTCTCATTATTGAGAAATCCTCTCCCAAAGGATTTGATATTTTAACTGTGTTTCTTAATTTACTGTTTTGTGGTATAAGCAACTTATCAAATACTTTAGGGCTTTCAAAAGTAAATGTCATAGCCTCACATAAACCATTTGAAACCATTGTTTCTTTTACAATATCAGTTATATTTTGCTCGTAAGTTTTGCGTCCAACAGTAGGTGTGCCGGCGGCAAGAGTAGGCTCTATTTTGTTGTAACCATAAAGTCTTGCCACTTCTTCCGCTACATCAGCGTTTGTCTCAATATCAGGTCTAAACGTAGGTATTATTAATTTTTTATTCTGTTTGTCAACATCAATTTCGAGCCTTTCTAAAAGCTCGACCATTGTATCCTCAGATATATTCGTGCCAAGAAGTTTATTTATTTTTTCTACACTGTATTGTATTATTCTTTTCTCAAATCTGTTTGGATAACAATCTACAATACCTTTTACAACATCGCCACAGCCAAGGAGCTCGACAAGTTGTACAGCTCTGTTTACGGCAATTTCACACAAATTAGGGTCTAATCCCTTTTCAAATTTGCTTGAGGCATCTGTTCTAAGCCCCAATTTTTTAGCAGTTATTCTTATGTTAGGACCATTAAAATTAGCCGACTCAAAAAGTACCTCGGCTGTGTCGCCCGTAATCATTGAATTTTCGCCGCCCATAACACCAGCTATGCCCACAGCTTTTTTTGTATCTGCTATAACAAGCATAGATGAGTCAAGCTCTCTTTCTACACCATCAAGAGTAACAAATTTCTCACCGTTTTCAGCATTTCTTACAATAATACTTCTGTCTTGTATTGTATCTATACTAAAAGCGTGCATTGGCTGACCAAATTCCTGCATAACAAAGTT
>CATJUP010000030.1 GCA_949743655.1 uncultured Eubacteriales bacterium | reverse complement strand
GTTATAATGCCTGAGGATAATGATGATGACACAATAAATGGGGATTATAAAGAATTATAATAATTTTATTATAAAAATGAGGGAGTGTTTCCCTCATTTTTTATTTATATTTTTGTTTTCTGTGTACTTGTTTATCGCCAAAAGATACACCAAGGTCTCTTGCTACTTGAACTAATTCGTCAGTTTGAGTATCTATACGTTTTTGAGAACCAACAACATCCTCAAGAAGAACTGAATCTATATTGCCATTTTTAAGGCATACCATACGACCGTATTTTTCCTCGTGTATAAGTTTAGCCGCATGAGAGCCGTATCTTGCTGATAAAATTCTGTCATAAGGCGATGTTTCTCCTCCGCGTTGAGTATGACCCAAAACTACAGGACGGATTTCATGTTCCTCGCCTATGAGTTGTTCGAGCTGGTAACTGATTTTGTGTGCTATACCGCCAAGCCTTATAGGGTCTGGGCTATCATTTACAACTTTGTTTACTGTAACTGTTCCGCCAACTTCAACAGCGCCTTCTGAAACAACTATAATTGTAAATAATTTTCCTCTTTTATCTCTTTCTTTTATTTTTTGTACTATGTTATCTATAGTATAAGGTATTTCTGGTATAAGTATTATATCGGCAGAACCAGCTATTCCGCCGTGAAGAGCTATCCAGCCAGCGTTACGCCCCATAACCTCAACAACTATTATTCTATGATGACTTTCAGCCGTTGTGTGCAGTCTTCCAAGTGCCTCGGTAACAATATTTACAGCGGTATTAAAACCAAATGTAACATCTGTAGATTTAAGGTCATTATCTATTGTTTTTGGAATACCTATTACATTTACGCCTATTTTGTAAAAATCTCTTGCGCTTGTAAGCGTACCATCGCCGCCAAGTATAGCAAGACAGTCAACACCCTCGTCTTTAAGATTTTGAACAGCTACATCAGAAACGTCTTTTTTTACAGCTACACCGTTTTCGATTACTTTATAGTCAAATAAATTGTCTTTGTTTGAGCTGTAAAGTATTGAACCGCCTCTATGAAGTATACCAGTTGTATTTTCGAGTGTGAGCGGCATAAAATCATTTTTATAAAGTCCTCTGTAACCAAATTTATAGCCTATAAGTTCGTAACCATATTTTAATATGCACGTTTTAGTAAGCGTATATATTACGGCGTTAAGTCCTGGGGCGTCTCCGCCGCCTGTAAGAACAGCTATTTTCTTTTTTGCCATTAAAAATACCTCCATAAAAAATTTATTACCTTAAATTAATATTATAAAGCATTAACACAAAAAAATAAATAGCAAATTGTAAGATTTTACTTAAAAAATAAAAACCACCCATTAAACAGGTGGTTAACTGATATTTTATACTGTTCTAAGCATAGGCAAAGAATTGTTTATTCCTTTTGACATTAGTATTTGATGCAGGTCTACTATTCCGTTATTAAATGTAGCGGCACAGCCAGCAAGATACAAATCCCACATTCTTGTAAATTCTGTACCCATCATATTTACTATTTTTTCTCGATTGTTATTAAAATTATTTCTCCAGCAAATAAGTGTACGATTATAATGGCGGCGAAGACTCTCTATGTCGAGAGTATAGAAATTATATTCAGACATTATGTTTATTATTTCTCTTAGGCTTGGTATCATTCCGCCAGGGAATATATATTTTTTAATCCACGCGTCACCGGAATACTCTTTTAGGGCGCTTATAAAATGCAGAAGGAACAGACCGCCGTTGTTAAGCACAGAATGTACACATTTGAGAAATAACTCATAATTTTTTCTTCCAACATGTTCTAACATACCAACACTTACAACTCTGTCAAATTTCATGTCGCTTTTAGGAAGGTCACGATAATCCATTATTTTTACAGTAAGCAAATTTTCAAGACCTTCAGTTTTTATTCTTTTTGAAAATTCTTTTTCTTGTTCTGAGCTTAATGTTATTCCACAGCCCTTTATAGAGTATTTTTTAGCAGCGCGAATAAGTAAAGCGCCCCAACCACAGCCAATATCCAAAAGAGTCATACCTTCTTTTAACTGAAGTTTTTCAAGTATGTGGTCAAGTTTGGCTTCTTGTGCTTCTTCGAGTGTTTTGGAGTCATCTTTAAAATAAGCACATGAATATGTCATACTTTTATCAAGCCAAATTTTATAAAAATCATTTCCTATGTCGTAATGTGATGAAACTTCTTTTTTTTGATTTATTTTTGACACAGATGTTTTTACTATATGTTTTAAAGCACTTTCGTCAGAAGTAAATTTTGACATATTTCCTAAAAAGAGATTAAGAACATAATAAAGGTCTTTGTCAACATCAATGTCGCCTCTCATATAAGCCTCACCAAGCGCCAAAGAGGTACTTGTTAAAAGTTCACTTTTTTTAATAGGCTTTTTAATTTTAATATTAAAAAGCGGCTCTTCTGAGCCAATTTTGGTTTTGGTATTATTTGTCTCAATAGTAAAACATACAGGTATTATTTTGCCTAAATACTCTGTCAAAAAGTTATTTTCCATTATTTATACCTCCTATTATTTTATTAATATGTTAAAATTTTAATTTATTATGTGTAAAAAATTTTTAAATTATTGTTTATGGATTAACAGGTATTATATCACTTAATAATAAAAAAACAATATTATATTAAAATTTTTTAATAATTCTATTTAGAGGTATATTTAAGTTTTATTTTTTAAAAACAAAACCACCCATTAAAGGGTGGTTTATTTTTAAATTTGAGGTTCAATTAATCCATAATTTCCATTTTTACGCTTATAAACAACATTTAACACACCTGTAGAAGTATTTAGGAAAACAAAAAAGTCATGACCAAGAAGTTCCATTTGTGTTATAGCCTCTTCGGTATCCATAGGTATAACCTCAAATTTTTTACTCCTTTCAACAATAGGGGTAGGCTCGTCATAAGATGTTTCTATCTCTGGAGCTTCCTCAACTAATTTTCTTTTATTTACTTTACGTCCTTTAAGTTTTAAAAGCTGCTTTTCAAGATTTGCCGTAGCTTTATCTATAGAGGTCATCATATCCTCGTCCTCTTTTTCGGAACGCACTATAAGTTTGCCGTTTTTAAGTGTTATATCAGTTTTGTAGGTAAGCTTATCTCGGTTTACAGCCACACTTATAGATGAGTTTTCAGGCAATATTTTTTCAATTCCTAAAAGAACAGACTCAATTTTTTCTTTAGTGCGGTCGCCTATATCAAAATTTTTGCCTCTAATGCTGTATGTCATAAAAAACAACTCCTTTCAAATTATGTCCTTGTAAAAAAGGTATTAATTACCTTTAATACTATATTCGACCTTTAAGTTTAAAATCCTTTTAAAAAATGTTTTTTATATTTGTTTTATTAACAATCAAATCTTTTTGTCGATAGAATTATTGTAAAAAAATTATTTTATGTAAGGAGAGTATTATTATGAGTTATTTAAAGAAATTGAGTACGTTTTTATTAGCCGCTGTTATGTCTTTTTCGGTGGTTGGCTGTTCTGGTTCGCCGTCTTCTTCGGCTTCATCCTCAGCAGGTTCTTCAACACCTTCGTCAAGCAGCGGTATGTCTGTTGAGGAAAGAATAGACAGTTCAAGAAAGTCTTTAAAAGATGTAAAAAATATGCAGTCAAAAATGGTAATGAATATGAGTCTTACTTCTCAAGGACAAACGGTTGATATGAACACCATAATGGATGTTACAGCTTTTACTGACCCTCTTAAAATGAAAATAGACATGACAATGGACATGGGAGAGCAAGGAAGTCAAGAAATGGCTATGTACGCTGAGCAAGATGGCGACAAATACATAATGTATATGAGTGACGGCGTACAATGGTATTCCGAAGAAGTGCCAGCACAAACGTTTGATGAGTATGATGCAAGAAACAGTATGGATACATATTTAGATGGTGTTTCTGACTTAAAAGAAGTTGGTACTGAAAAAATAGGTGATAAAGACGCTATTAAAATTGAGGGAGTTATAAAAGGAGAAACTTTAGAAGCTACACTTAGCGAATCTGGCGCTTTGGATAACGTAAAACAAACATTTAATGGTCAAGTAAGCGATGAGGTTTTGGAAAGCATGTTTAAAGACCTTGGCGAGGTTAAAGTTTCGGTATGGATTGACAGTGAAACAAATTATCCTGTTAAATACAGCATGGATATGACAGATGTAATGAATACTTTGTATACTAATGTACTTGGTTCTATTGAGGGTGGACAAGACGTACAAATATCAGTTGGAAAAATGGAAATAAACATGGAAGATTTGAAATATAACAGTGCTGAGGATTTTGAAATTCCGGCTGAAGCTAAACAGTAAGTATAAATAAAAGCTAAAAACCTGTCAAATTTGACAGGTTTTTAATTAATGTTTTAATAAAAAGAAAGCAGCTACGGCAATTATAACTATTATTATAAAAAATATAAGTAAAGGATGTCCTTTTTTTTCTTCTGTATAAGATGGTGTTATGTCGTAATCGTCATCATCGTCATCATCATAATGGCTTTTACGTATAGGTTCTGGCGGAGCGACATTTTTGCGAGGTTTTAAATTTTGATATTGCTGTGTTTCTTTTACCGCTTTGTCTAAGTCGATAGCAAGAGATAATTCTTTTTCTAAAGGTTCTCCGCAATGAGGACAAAATTTACGGTTAACATCTTCGCCAACGAGTTCAAAATAGCAATGGTTACACTTTTTAGTTGAAACACTCATAAATTATCTCCTT
>CATJUP010000029.1 GCA_949743655.1 uncultured Eubacteriales bacterium | reverse complement strand
TAGGTTTTAAAAGGGCGTTTAATAATGCCTGTAAGTTATGAGTATTTTTGAGGAACAAAAATACGAATATTATTTAAGTTTACAGATAATATTTAATAATGCCTTTGAAGTGTATGTTATAGGCGTTTAATTAAGATTGTAATACTTTTATTTATGAGTATTTTTATGGGGAAAATACAAGTAATTTAATAGTTTTTGACTCAACTAATTAAAACTAAATTCAAATGACATTTGACTCAAAAACGAAGGAGATATTGTGATATGTTTGAAATAGGGGATTTTTTAAGAGAGGCAAGAGAAACTAAAGGATATACTCAGATACAGGTAATGAAACTTACGGGTATAAACAATAAAAGTTTATCTGGATACGAGAATGGAATTGCCCAGCCAGATTTGGATACTTTGTCTTCTCTTTTAAAACTTTATGATGTATCCGCCGACAAAATGCTTGGCATTGATACCCAAAACAATAAACTATCAAAAGATGAAACAAAACTTTTAAAACTGTATTCGGAAGTACCAAATAAATTTAAAAGTGAGTTTATAGATTTTGTAACAATATCAGCGAATTATTTAAAAAACAAAAAGTAATCTATCATTATTTAATGAAGATTACTTTTTTAAACAAATATATAAAAATAACTAATTAAAACTACCAATTAAAAACGGGTAGTTTTAATTAGTTATAGGGTGTATCACGTGGTTAAGACGTGGCAATTATTATACAATAAAGTTAATTACTATACCTAATATAATAAATATGGCTCCTAATATTTTGGTGTATTTTTCAAGAGCGCCTTCCATTGAGTTAGCCTTATTTTTGCTCCAATATGAGTCTGGACTTGAAGAACCACTTAAAGCACCAAGACCAGCAGCACGGTCACTTTGAAGAAGAACTATTACACAAATTAGAACACCTATTATTGCCATACATACAGCAACAACAATCGCGATATTTCCCATGTTATTTTCCTCCATATATAAAATTTAATATTTGTAAAGTATATCACATTTATACTTTTCAAGCAACACATTAAATTTTAAAAATTAGGATTATTTAAGCATTTCTTGTACTTGAGCTAAAATGTCAGGTGATACTTTTCCTGAATCTGTGCCTGTAAAATCATCATATACAGGCTTTACAGCCTCTTTAAATGGAGCTTTATCTATTTCATTTACAGTCATACCATTATCAGCAAGTTCGCCCTGAAGTCTTTCATTCATTTCGTCAAGACAACCTCTCTCATAAGCCGCAGCTTCTTCAGCAGCCTCTTGAAGAGCAGCTTGACTTTCTTCATCCATGCTATTGAAATAGTCGGTAGCTACAAACAATGGAGCTGGAGCATAGAAGTGACCGGTCATTGAGAGATATTTTTGTATTTCATAAAATTTGTTTGTGTCTATTATAGCAAGAGGGTTCTCTTGAGCATCAAGAGTTCCTTGCTGTAAAGCTGTAAATAATTCACCCATAGCCATAGGTGTAGGGTCTGCCCCCATTACTGAAAATGACGCCATATGTATAGGACTTTCCATTGTTCTTATTTTAATGCCTTCAAGGTCGGCTGGTTTTTCTATTGGACGAACGTTGTTTGTAACGTTTCTAAATCCGTTTTCAAACCATACAAGACCTTTTATTCCTTGGTCATCAACACTATGAAGTATGCTAAGACCGAGTTCACTGTCGCAAACACCTCTTGCCTGTTCGGTTGAGTCAAACAAGAATGGAAGGTCGAAAACAAGGAATTGGTCTGTAAAACTTGATAATACGGCTGTTGATACAAGAACCATTTCTTGAGAGCCGAGTTGTAAAGCCTCTACCATGTCTCTTTCGTTACCAAGCTGAGAATTGCCAAAAACGTCTATAGATATTTTACCATTTGATTTTTCAGCAGCTAACTCGGAAAGTTTTTGAAGACCAAGTTCATATGGATGAGTATTGGCAAGAACGTGACCAACTCTAATTTGATATGATGCGTTAGCTGATGTTGAGCTTTGTTGTGATGATGCTGGAGCTGATGACTGTGCTGGAGCAGGTGACTGAGATGAGCTTTGACCGCCACAAGCGGAAATTAAAGATACAGTTAATGCTGAAGCAAGTAAAACAGCTAAAATTCTCTTTTTCATAAAATAACCTCCTTAAAAGTAAATTAATAATGTTAATAAAATAACATAAAATATGTTTTAAATCAAGAATTTATTTAAGAACATTTTGTATACAATACAAATGAAAGCGATTAATGAAGGAATTTAATAGAAGTATATTTATTTTTATGTAAACTAAATGCTGTTGGCATATTAACTATATATAGAGAAAAATTGTTGCAAATAACACTATATATTGAAAATATTAATAATATATTTTATGATTATATGAACAAATTGTAAATATTATGTAAAATTAGCACTCAGCTATTGACGTGGCTAACAAAAAGTGCTATCATAGCTTTTGTAAATATAAAACAAGAATATATAAATTGATTTAAGTAAAAAATAGATATATATTTTATAGGAGGAATGAATTATGATGTTACCAAGAATTTTTGGAGAAGATTTATTTGATAATTTTATGATACCTTTTGAGGATAGTTTTATGAGAGGTCACACTCCATTTTTTGGAAAAAGAGAAAATGATATTATGAAAACTGACATAAAAGAAAAAGACGGAAATTATATACTTGAAATGGATATTCCAGGATATGACAAAAAAGATGTTTCGGTTAAACTTAATAATGGGTATATTACTGTAGAGGCGCAAAGAAATATTAATAATGATGAAAAAGGCAAAGATGGTAATTATATAAGAAGAGAAAGATATTATGGAAATTGCCAAAGAAGTTTTTATGTTGGAGATAATGTTAAAGAAAAAGATATTAAAGCTAAATTTGACTCAGGAATACTTTATATTGAGTTTCCTTCAAATAAAATAAACAAGCAAATTGAAAACGGTGGTTATATTTCTATAGAGGGATAATTATCAGTTTATAACTGATTTAAAATATATAAAAACGGTCTTTAAACAGAAATGTTTTTAGACCGTTTTTAGTTTGTTGAGAGTGTGCATTTGAGTATTTAATACAGTAAAAAACCGCCTTATATAAGGCGGAAAATTAATTTTATATTACTACTTCAATATCCTCAAAGAGGGCACTTGTGTTTAGCTCAAAAATGAGACCCTCAAACTTTTTACTTTCAAACACATTTGATACATAAGCACTTTGTTTTACTGATATATCATTTTCTAAAGTATCAACCATTACTAAATCTTCTACAGAGACAATTTCGTCAACAATAATTCCAAAATTAATTTTTTGTAAAACAAGAACAGTCTCTCTAAATACATTGGAACGAAACAGTGATTTTATTTCTTCAAGTGAACCAAGTATTTCGGGAACACAGTCTTTTTTTATATAGTTAAATATATCTTTTACATGTTCGTCTTTTTGTTGACCGGTATAGTCATTTTTATAATAGTCAAGTTTATCAGCCATACTATGCAAAATTCTATGAGGGTTTTCAATTTTACGAAGTTGGAATTTAACAATGTTATTTGTATTTTCAGCCATAAATTTATCATACCATTTACCAAGTGCACATTGGTGGTGGTCTCTTGCTAAGGTAAAAGGCAAATCGTTTTTAAAAGACTGCTCAAGTGTATTTGTCCAATTAATATGGTCTTGTTTTCTTGCGTCAATCATTTCATCAAATTCTTTACATTCTTCAAGTATTGATTTAATACCAAATTTAGAGCGAAGATCAAAAAGTTGTATTACACGACCATAATAATTAAACATACCTACTATATCTTTTGGGGCTGACGCCAAACTGTCGAAATTTGGAAGAGACATAATAGATACAATATGTTCGCTGTTTACACAATATAAAGAGTCTTCTACTTTAAATATAATGTATGGGTATTTAACATCTTCCTTCATAATATTTTAAAACCTCCTTTATTACATTATATGTGTTTTTTTAAAATATTTCAATATATTTATATATTAGTTTTATATTTGTGTGGTATTAACAAAAGGAATGTTATATTTTTGAATATCATGAAAAAAGTAAATGAAAATACTAAATGACAAGCCAAAAATGATATTGATTTAATAAACTTTTAGTATTTAATAAAAGCTGTTTTTTGCTATATGAAATATCACATATGGACAAAAACGGCTTTTATTGAATTTTATTTAGTTTTGTATGGCGTATACAAGTTTGTTGTTTGACTAAGACATTTGTCTTGATTTATTTGAGAATTAATTTTAACAATGCTCTCAACAAGATGAGTTATGTATTCTTTGTCCTCCTCGTTAAGTTGATTAATTAGGGTAATAAGATAGTCGGTTTTATTAGATTTGTTATAATTCATAAAATCATTCCTTAAAAAGTGTATTTTGAATAATTTTATAATTTTAATCTGATTTTGTCAATTTATGATTTGAATTTAGTTAAAAATAATTGGAAAATATAAATAAAATTGGGGTATATTTGAAGAAAATAGCTTGGAAACAAGGGTTTATGACAATATTAGATCTTTTGTAGTAAAAACTTTATT
>CATJUP010000028.1 GCA_949743655.1 uncultured Eubacteriales bacterium | reverse complement strand
TTTATAATGTTACATTTAGTTTTATAAATAATTGAAAAATTTTCGCGTTAAATTATATGTTTGATATTAACAAGTATATTTTTGGTTGACGATAGCTATTTAATTTTATATAATAAATCTTATGTACCAAAAATTTGAAAAATATTAAAGGAGAGTTATGCTATGTTTTCAGCGAATTTTATTTTGGACGCGAGCACAGTTGTAAATGGTGCTTCCGGCGGTGGAACTTCATCTGGCGGCGGAATGAACCCTATATTTATAGTGGTTTTATACTGTGTTGTTATTTTTGGTGTGTTTTACTTCTTTTCTGTTAAACCTCAAAGAAAAAAAGATAAAGCTCAGCAGGAAATGAGAGAGTCAATAAAAATAGGAGACTCAGTGCTTTTAAGCACAGGATTTTATGGAAAAGTAGTTGATGTTACAGCAGAATGTTATATTATTGAGTTTGGCACTAACAAGGGTATAAGAATACCAGTTGTTAAACAATCTGTATACGCTGTTAAAGAGCCTAATCTTACAAATAAAGTTGAGGAAGAACCTGTACCAGAGAAAAAATCTCTTTTTGGAGGATTTAAAAAGAAAGACTCAACTGATGAGGAAAACGAATAACATATTGTTTATTTTGTGAAATGCCATTTGTAAATTCTGTATATAAGTTTATAAATGGCATTTTAATTTTGTCTATTAAATATATTATTATAAAACTTATTTTAATGAATGGTTTGTACTTATAAAATTGGTAATATTTTTTAAATATAAAAAGTAGCAGATAATAAGAGTGTATTGAAAATATTACAGATTTATGATATTATACAAATTAAAAGAAAATATAACATTACATATCAATAAAAATGAATGAGAGGAAAATGAGTTATGAAATCAATCAAGTCAAAAATTCAAATTAGTACAATGATAGTAGTGCTTATAGGCTCAATTTTAATTGGAGTGGTCACAGCGTTTTTAAACGCAAGTGGAATTGATAGTGTTATGGAAAAGACTATTGGTCCAGCTACTCAAATGGCGGCTGACGCTGTTGAATGGAAAATGGATAGTTATTGGACAGCTCTTAAAGAGGCTGCAGCAACAGACGTTTTTCGTAATTCTTCACCAACGGACGCTAATTTGATTTCTGCTGGAGAAGATATTGCTAAACGCAATGGATTTTTGTATACAGGTAAAATGGATGCCAATGGATTATCATCAACAGGCGAAAGCTATGCTGACGAATATTATTTTAACCAATGTAAAACGAACTTAAAACCATACATATCTGATATTATGAATGATGGTCAGCGAATGATTTTTTTGTTAGAAGTGCCAATTATAAATGATGGTCGTTTTGACGGTGTAGTTTATGGCGGCATAAGCGCCGACTTTTTAAAAGATATTGTAATAAATTTGGGTATGGGTAATGCTGGTATGGCGTACGTACTTGACAGCAAAGGCAATGTTATTGGGCATAGAGACAGCGCTGTTATAGAAGGCAGCTCAAATATGATAGAAAAAGTTAAAACCGATAATAGTATAGCTGATGTTGCCGCTGTAAATCAGCGTATGATACAAAGAGAAACAGGTTTTGGTGAATATAATTTTTATGGTGATAATAAGTTTGTAGGTTTTGCGCCTATTGAAGGCAATCAAAATTGGAGCATAGCTATTGAGGTTAGCCAAAGTGAGTTTAAGTCAACATTGGATAGGAGCATTTTGTTTACAGTTTTAGTTGTGATTTTTGTTGTAATTGCGGCGTTCTTTGTGGCTGTTAAAGTAGCGCGCTCTATATCTGACCCTATTCGTGCTTGTGTTATGCGTTTAGAAAAATTGTCTGATGGAGATTTGAAAACTCCAACTCCTGTTGTAAATTCTCGAGATGAGACATCAAAACTTACACAAGCTCTTGAAACAACAATTTTACGTATGAATGATATTTTGCAGGATGTATCAATGCACTTGGGCAAAATGGCTCAGGGCGATTTTACAGATGATATAAATCGTACTTATTGGGGAGACTTTGCGGCTATTGAGAAATCTATAAGAGCTATAAATTCTTCTTTAAAGAACACACTTATTCAAATAAGCAAATCTGCTGGAACAGTGGCAACAAGCGCGGCACAGGTTTCCAGTGGGGCTCAGGCATTAAGTCAGGGAGCTACAGAACAGGCAAGTGCTGTAGAGGAGTTATCGGCTACTATTGCTGATATTGCTGAAAATGCTAAACAAACAGCGTCAGCATCAGCAGAGGCAGGAGAATTTGTTAATCAAGCAGGAGCTCAGTTAGGTGTAAGTATGGAGTATGTTAAAGATTTGAACTCGGCTATGGAGAAAATATCAAATTCATCTGAAGAAATTGGAAAAATTATTGATACTATTGAAGACATAGCTTTTCAAACTAATATTTTAGCTTTAAACGCTGCTGTTGAGGCGGCACGAGCTGGAAGTGCTGGAAAAGGATTTGCTATAGTAGCGGATGAGGTACGCAATTTAGCATCAAAATCCGATGAAGCAGCGAAAGCGACAAAAGAGCTTATTGAAGGTTCTATTGTGTCTGTTAATGAAGGAAGCAAAGTAGTAAATGATGTAACAGAATCTTTAAACAGAACAAGTTCTATTGCCGAAAATGTAACTATTAAAATGGATGTGGCAGTACGCGCTGTTGAAAGTCAAACAAACGCTATTTCTCAGGTTACAGAAGGAATTAACCAGATTTCTTCAGTGGTTCAAGTTACATCGGCAACATCAGAAGAAAGCGCCGCTACTTCTCAAGAGTTGTCTGAAGAATCTAATTTGATGAATAATTTAATAAGGAAGTTTAAACTTGATTAATACAGTTATTTTAATTTAATAAATAAAATCTGTATAAAAAACAATTAAGGATTGATTTATGTATTAAACATAATTCAATCCTTTTTATGTTGCAATTTATTTTAAATGTTTATAAATACAAAAAGAAATATAAAACAAACTTAAAGTAAAATATACTTGACATTTAGCTTATTATATAGTATTATATGTAATGTGAGGAGGTGAAGATTTGAAAAACCTTAAATTAAAATCAGCAAGAGCCGCTATGGATTTGTCTCAGGAGGATTTAGCAAAAAAAGCTGGTGTTACAAGACAAACAATAGGAATGATAGAAATGGGGAAATATAATCCTACACTTAACCTTTGTATAACTATATGTAAAGTACTTAATAAAACATTGGACGATTTATTTTGGGAGGAATAAAATATGATAGATGAGAGAGTTAGACAGGAATATAACAAAATAGGTAGAGAAACGGCGCTTATAATTTATTATTTTGCTGTTATATCGTTTGTAATTAAAACGGCTTTAATGGAATATAGTTTTAATGAGTGTATATTTGAGTTTATAACAATGATGATTTTTCCTATTTATCAGCTTATACGCGCTCATCAGCTTGGGCTTGCAATAACATCTGAAAACAAAAAATTAAAATCAAATATATTTGTAATTATTGTATGCGCTTTTGTGGGCGCTATAGTGTACTTAAAAGTAAGAAATTCAGAAATGATAGATGGCGAAGGTTTAGTATTTTTTATAACATATATTATAGCGTTTTTAGGCGCAAGATTGTTGTTTATTAAATATGAGAAAAAAAGAGAGAAAAAACTTGAGAGTAAATATGATGATTAAATATATTAATAAATTTAATTTGTAAAAATGCTTACTTACAAACAAAACCGCCAAAATAATCGGTGGTTTTGTTTTTTTAATCGACTTATAATAAAGAACTCATGATACATATCATGAGTTCTTAAATAGCGGAAGGGGGATTTGAACCCTCGACACCGCGGGTATGAACCGCGTGCTCTAGCCAACTGAGCTATTCCGCCGCAACGATATTTATTATAGTCATATTATTACAAATTGTCAATAGTTTTTTTAAAATATATATTATTTTTTATTTTGATGTATTTATAAACTCAATTTCGCCTGGCTTTATAAGACCAAGCTGCTCTCGCGCTACTTTTTCTATATAAGCATCGGAGTTGTAGTAATTTTGATTTACATTTAACTCGGTATTTTTGGCTTTTTCTGTTTCTATTTGTGTGTTAAGCACTATTTCTTCTTGTTTAAGTTTATATATTGTTTTTGTTTGAGAATATAAGTTAAATACTATTGCGCATAAAAATACAAGCATAAAACAAAACACTAATATACTTGAGAACGACTTTTGCTTTTTTTCTGTTTTTTTAATCGACATTTTTTAGCCTTCTCTCTAATAATACGCTTACTATGTTTTACAGTTAATATTTTTACATATTTTAGCCTTAAAATCAATATTTTATATAATAAATTAATCAAAAATTTAACTGGTTTTCTAATTACTATCCATAAAAGCCTAAAAGGAGTTAATATTATCTCTATAAACAGCTTTAATATGTATATTA
>CATJUP010000027.1 GCA_949743655.1 uncultured Eubacteriales bacterium | reverse complement strand
TTATGCTTGATTTGTACACATCGGTAAGAAATATATTTTAAATGACTATTTAAATTATTATTTTTATATTTGTTTTGGGAGGTGTTTTGCTATGGCAAAAAGAAACATAAGATTAAATGGTGACGAGATTTTAAGAAAAGTTTGTAAACCTGTAAAAAATATAACTCACAGTGTTATAACTCTTATTGACGATATGGCGGAAACTATGTATGACGCTAATGGTGTTGGGCTTGCCGCGCCTCAAGTTGGTATACTTAAAAGGATAGTTGTTATAGATATTGGGGAAGGGCTTGTGGAGCTTATAAATCCTGAAGTTATAGAAAAAAAAGGCTCTCAGACAAATGACGAGGGATGTTTAAGTTTACCAGGATATGTTGCGCCTGTTGAAAGACCAGAATATGTAAAAGTAAAAGCGCTTAACAGAAAAGGTGAAGAAATAATTGTTGAAGGTGAAGGACTTATGGCTGTGGCATTATGTCACGAGACTGACCATCTTGACGGTGTACTGTACATAGATAAGGCATTAGATGAAATAGCGCCTGTTGAGAAAGGAATTTGAAAATGAACGTTATATTTATGGGTACTCCAGAATTTGCCGTTGAGACTTTTAATGTGCTTGTAAAAAAACATAATATTTTGGCAGTTGTAACTCAGCCAGATAAACCTAAGGGAAGAGGAAACAAATTAACTTTTTCGGAAGTAAAAAAAGCCGCTATTGAGTACAATATTGATATTTTACAGCCTAAAAGCGCTAAAGACAGTGATTTTATATCTACTCTAAAAAAATATAATGCTGATATTTTTGTTGTGGCGGCCTATGGACAAATATTGCCTGAAGAAGTGCTTAATATGCCAAAATACGGTTCAATAAATGTACATGGTTCTATACTTCCGGCTTACAGAGGAGCGGCACCTATACAAAGAGCTATAATGGATGGGCAAAAAGAAACAGGAATAACAATAATGTATATGGAAAAGGGGCTTGACTGTGGCGATATAATATCACAAAGAAGTTTAAATATACAATACGATGACACTTATGGAACTTTAAGCCAAAAATTGGCGGTATGCGGTGCAGAACTTTTAATTGAAACGCTTGATTTAATAGAAAACGGAAACTTTGAAAGAATTAAACAGAACAATGATTTAGCTACTTATGCGCATATTATTGAAAGAGAAGACACCCATATAGACTGGAATAAAACAGCAGATGAAATACATTGTTTTGTCAGGGGGCTTTTTCCTAATTTGGGAGGATTTTTTATTTTGAATGGAGAAAGTATTAAAATATGGAAAGTAAAAGTTTTAGAAAAAGAATTTGACGCTAAAAACGGGGAAATATGTGCTTTTACTAAAAAGGGATTTGTTGTGAAATGCGGTTTTAAAAGTATTGAGATTTTGTCTGTACAGCCAAAGGGCAAAAAACAAATGGACACAGACGCTTATATGAGGGGGCATAATATAGAAAAAGGCACAATTTTAAAATAACAAGGAGTGACGATATATGTTTTATAGTTTTCAGTATATTTATATTCTTATACCAGCTATTATATTGGCTTTATACGCTCAGTCAAAAGTAAACAGCACTTTTAACAAATACTCTAAAGTGAGAAGTATGAGCGGTATAACTGGCGCTCAAGCGGCTCAGGAGCTTATGCACAGAGCAGGTATACATGACGTTAGAATTGAAAGAGTAGCCGGAAATCTTACTGACCACTATGACCCATCGCACAAAGTATTAAGACTTTCAGACTCGGTATATTCAAGTACGTCTCTTGCGGCTATAGGTGTAGCAGCGCATGAGACAGGTCACGCTTTACAGCATAATGTTGGTTATGCTCCTTTATCTCTTAGGAGTGCTATGGTTCCGCTTACTAACATAAGCTCAAGACTATCTATGCCTATTATATTAATAGGTGTACTTTTTGGCTCAAGCCGAGGTTCTGACTTTGGGTATATGTTTATACAGTTTGGTATTATACTTTTTTCTATGGCGGTTTTATTTTCAATTATTACGCTTCCGGTTGAGTTTAACGCGTCAAGAAGAGCTGTAGATATGCTTGGCGATTATGGATTATTGTCGTCTGACGAAATTAAGCCTGTTAGAAAAGTTTTAAATGCCGCAGCGCTTACTTATGTGGCGGCGGCTATAAGTGCTATAGCATCACTTTTAAGGCTTGTACTTATATTTGGAAGACGTAATAGCAGATGAACAAAATTGAACATTTTACCAAACATTAAAAAATAAATAGAAATTTTATAATTATAAAACTCTTTATTTGGACACACCTTTTTTTAGTATAATGTTGTTTTATAGATTTATTTGCTGTAAAATAACATTTGGTTAGCTTTTTTGGAAGGAAGATAATATGGTTGTTATAAACCTAAGAGAAGTATGCGCTTTGGCGCTTGAGGATATATTTTTAAATGGCACTTACAGCAATGAGGCGCTTAAAAATATACTTAAAAAAAATGGCGCTATGCCAAAAAGAGATAAGGCTTTTGTTACAGAAAATGTAAACGGTACTTTAAGAAATATAATATATATTGATTATGTAATAGATTATTTTTCAAATACGCCTATAAATAAAATAAAACCATGGCTATTGGCTGTTTTGAGAAGTGCTGTTTATCAAATTATATTTATGAATGTTCCAAACAGTGCCGCAATTAACGAGGCTGTAAAAATTGTTAAACGCAGGGTGCCAAGTCTTGCGGGATTTGCCAATGCAGTTTTAAGAAAAATATCAAATGATTATAACAAAATTACTTTTTTGGAGAATAACGCCGAAAACTTAAGTATAAAATATTCTCATCCATTGTGGATAGTAAAAATGTGGATAAGTCATTATGGGTATGATTTTACAGAAAGTATTTGTAAAGCTAACTGTGATAAACCACCAGTAACTATATGTATAAATATTCTTAAAACCAATAAAGAAAAAATAACCAAGAGTTTAAAAAATGATAATGTTACTTTAAGCGATGGCGTTATACTTAAAAACAGTATCAGAATTTCTAATACAGATAACATACAAATGCTTGACGCTTTTAAAATGGGCTATTTTCATGTTCAGGATGAAAGCTCTTCTCTTGCCGTAAATATACTTTCGCCTAAAGAGGAAGAAAAAATACTTGACGTTTGTGCCTCTCCAGGCGGAAAAACAGCGCTTATGGCGGAGTTAATGAACAATAAAGGCACAATTATAGCAAGGGATATATCAGATAGCCGGCTTGAACTTATAGAAGAAAACTCTAAAAGGCTTGGTATTAGCATTATAAAAACCGAGAAACATAACGCATTGGATTTTGATAAGAATGATGTTGAGAAATATGACAGGGTTTTGCTTGATGCGCCTTGTTCTGGGCTTGGCATAATGAGAAAAAAAGCTGATATAAGACTTACAAAAAATGGCAATGATATAGACTCACTTGTAAAACTTCAAAGACAAATGCTTTCTACGGTTTACAAATATGTAAAAAAAGGCGGAATACTTGTTTACAGCACATGTACTGTTTCTAAAAAAGAGAATGAGAAAAATATAGAGTGGTTTTTGTCAAATTTTCCGTTTGAGGCTGTTGATATAAAAAAATATTTAAATAATATTTATGCTCCAGACGCCAAAAATGGATTTATACAGCTTTTTACAAATGTACATAACACTGACGGTTTTTTTATAGCTAAACTTAAAAGAAAGGAAATATAAAATGGCAAGAACCGACTTAAAATCAATGACTGTTGAAAAACTCCAGTATTATATGGAAGATATTGGAGAGCCTAAATTTAGGGCAAAACAAATATTTCAATGGATACATCAAAAGAATGTTGACTCTTTTGACCAAATGACTAATATACCAAAAAGTATTAGAGAAAAATTAAGTGAAAACACAAAAATAAGTAATTTAAAAATAGCTGAAAAATATTATTCCAAGAAAGATGACACAGTAAAATATCTTTTTGCTCTTGAAAACGATAATGTTATAGAAAGCGTGCTCATGAGATATTCTTATGGAAACGCTGTATGTGTGTCTTCACAAGCGGGCTGTCGTATGGGTTGCGCTTTTTGCGCGTCAACTATAGACGGGCTTGAATACAATCTGCTTGCGGGAGAAATGTTGTCTCAGGTTTACAAAATACAGGAGGATACAGGAGAAAGAGTATCAAGCGTTGTGCTTATGGGCAGCGGAGAACCACTTGATAACTATAAAAATGTACTCAATTTTATAAATATAATTAATTCAAAAGACGGTATTGATATTGGTCAAAGGCATATAACGCTTTCAACATGTGGTATAGCTGATAAAATAGATATGCTTAGACAAGAAAATTTACAAATAACGCTTGCTGTGTCTTTACATGCGCCTAATGACGAGATAAGAAACAGTATAATGCCTGTTTCTA
>CATJUP010000026.1 GCA_949743655.1 uncultured Eubacteriales bacterium | reverse complement strand
ATTGAAGGATATTCAACTGCTAATTTTTTACAGGTTATTTTAATTGACGGACAACAGAGAGTGACATCTGTTATGCTGCTTTTAAAAGCTATTTTAGATTCGACAGATAATGAAGAATTAAAAAGTGATATAAAAGAAAGTTATTTAATTAATCGTTTTAGCCCAGAACCGTTTAAAATAAAATTAAAACCAATGAAAGCGGATTTTGTGAACTTTGAAAAACTAATTAATGATAGAGTTAGTGAAATGGAAGAAACCCAAATAAAACTAAATTATGATTTATTTATGGAGTTAATCAGAGAAACAAATTTAACTCCTGACAAAATTTATGAAGGTGTTCAAAAATTGGAGATTGTATATATACAATTAGATAGAGGACGTGAAAATCCACAACTAATTTTTGAATCACTAAATTCTACAGGACTTGATTTAACCCAAGCTGACCTTATAAGAAACTATCTTTTAATGGGGCAAGAATATGATGTTCAAGAAAAATTATATAGTAATTATTGGGTTGAACTGGAAAAAATGTTACCTAACGCTATTATATCTGAATTTATTCGAGACTATTTAACATTAAAGACCGGCTCAATACCAAATAAGGATAAAGTATATGATGAGTTTAAATATTATTATAATAGGCTTGAAAATTATGATGCTGAAGGATTTCTTTATGAATTAAAAATGTATGGTACTTACTACAGTTGGTTTAAATATTGCAATAGCCCAAGTGAAGAAATAAATGAGAGATTATCAAAACTGCAAAAACTAAGATCAACGACAGTTTATCCATTCCTTTTAAATATATTTGAGGATATGTATATGTACCATAGCATTGATGAAACTATGCTATGTAAAACTTTGGATGTGGTATTATCTTATGTTATGAGACGTTTACTTTGTGAATTGCCTACAAATGCTTTAAATAAAGTATTTGCTTCAATGTCAAAAGATATTAAGTGTTATGAAAAGGAAGAGTTATGTGATAAAGTTGCGTTAGTTTTGGGTAAAAAATTTGGAAGCTATGTTTTCCCTAATGATGAATTGCTTAAAGACAAAGTTATAGTAAGGAATAGTTATAAATTTTCTCATGCAAAATATATTTTAGAATGTATTGAACGTATTAAAGGAAAGGAAATTGTTGATTTTGACAATTTGACAATAGAGCATATTATGCCTCAAACTCTTAATGCGAAATGGAAAATAGATTTAGGAAAAAGAGCTGAAGAAATACATGAGAAATACCTACATAACTTAGGAAATTTAACTCTTACAGGTTATAACTCTGAAATGTCAAACGAGGGATTTGATGAAAAAAGAAAAATTTATAAACAATCGAATATTTATATGAATAAAGAGTTAAGTAATTTTGATAGATGGGGTGAAAACGAGATTATAAAGCGAGCTAATTTGTTAATAAAAGATATGTGTATGATATGGAAATATCCAGATATAATTACTAAAAAAATATATGATGTTGATACACGTACCGAATTTAATATATTAGACGAGGTTAATGTGACAGGAAGAACACCTTGTGAGCTTGAGATATGTGGAGAGACTATAATAGTTGATAGCTGGAGAAGTTTTTTAAAGAACATTTGTATTAAAATGTGTGATTATGACTATCAAATTTTTAAAAGTTTAGTAAATCATAAAGATTTTAAAGGAAGGAGCAAACGAATAATAAGTGATACAAGTGAGAATATGAAAGTTCCACAAAAAATTATTGAAGGTGTGTATTTAGAAATGAACCTTAGCGCAAATGATGCGTTAAATTATGCTAAATTAGTTATTGATAAGTATTATGGAATGGAAGAAGAGTGCTCATATAGACTAAAGCCTATTTAATTAACAAAATAAATGCAATAAATTATAGGGTTTTTAAATTTTGTGAGAGCACAGCAAGTGCTTATTATTATATTTGTTGGAATTTGAAGTTAATGCCAAATACAAAACTTTAAAAAATGCTGTTGGCATATCTAAGATGACATATAATAAAAATATGAAATAGTCTTTAACTATAATTTTGAATATATATGTGATGATTTATAAGTTATTTTGATATATTAATATTTATAAATTTTACAAATTAGGAATAATATATTATAATAATAATCTAATAAAATTAATTTCAAAATAATAATTTATTTATAGTTTAGGAGAACATATATGTCAATTTTTCTTGAGATTGCGGGAACTATAGCTTTTGCGGCAGCTGGAGCAGCAAAAGCCATAGATAAAAGGCTTGATGTTTTTGGAGTGATTATTATAGCAATTTTGTCTGCTGTTGGCGGAGGAATTATTCGTGATATAGTTATTGGCAATACTCCTCCATATACATTTAAAAGCCCTATATACATTTTAATGGCTACTATAAGTGGAATAGCTGTTATATTTTTTAGCTCACAGTATAATAAAAAATTTGTGTTAGAAGTTATTAATATTTTAGACGCTATTGGTCTTGCTGTGTTTACTGTATCTGGAATAAATGTGGCTTCTAATATTGTTGCAGATACTAACGCTTTTTTATTGTGCTTTGTTGGTGTTGTTACGGCTGTTGGCGGAGGTGTTTTAAGGGATGTGTTAATGGGGTGTACACCAGTAATTTTTAGAAGAGAGATATATGCTGTAGCATCAATAATTGGAAGTATATTGTATATAAATATATCAAAATTTATTGATATTTCTGTTGCCGGTTGGGTGTCTATGGCTATAATGTGTTTTATACGTATAGCAAGTGTTAAGGGCAAACTTAATCTTCCTATTGTTTGTTTAATTAATAAGGATAAAGGCTAAAATTTGAAGTAGTGTAAAGAACACTATAAGTTTATAAATAGAGGTAAATATTGATTAAGCGCTTACAAAAATTTGGCGCTTTTTATATTTCATATAATTATATAAATATACAAAAAGTTTAAAAATAAAAAACCTATGATAAAATAAGAGCGGTTTAAAATCGTATTATTTTATCATAGGATATAATTGATTAGTTTATTATATAAAAAGTGATTAGAGGTATTTTATTTAACACAAAGTATATTGTTGTTATTTATGTTTGACGCACAAATAGTTGTTTTACATACGCATGTATTTTTTAGTACAGCGTTATATTTCTCGGTCATTTTGACAGGGTAATATGATTCTTTGGCTTTTCTCAATCCCTCAAGACCCATATCATCCTCACGATTTATAAATAGGGTATCAGTATAATTTTGAGAGGCAAAAAGCTGGTTTATAGCTGGATAAAGACCGTCTATTCCATCAATAGCTTTTTCAACATGTATATGACCCATATAGCTGTTTACATATCCGCCTATTGTAAAGGCAACCATTTTGTTATCTATAAATATAGCGCCGCCTTTTAATTTTAGTTCGGACAAGTTTTTTAGTGCTCTAACAACGGCACCTCTCTCATCATACTGGTCTATATCTTTACCTTCGTGTTCTTTGTGCCATTGGTCGTATACGCCTATACACAAGTCGTAATCAGCTTCAGTAATTTCTCTATACTCAAAATTTGGATAGTTAAGTTTAAGGCGATTTATAAAATTTCTTTTAGCGTGATATTTTTTGCCTTTAAGTGTGATTAAATCAGAACTATTATATATATAATCCCACGCGTCTCTCATAAGAGTTAACTCAAACTCGGGACAATATTTTTTAAACATATCCACAAAAGGCTCACATATAGAATAAAATACAACTGGATTGTTTTTGTTTTCGAGGTACTCTTTAGCTTTTATAACAGCCGTGTGATAATCAACCGTTTCGTCAAGCGGTATAGGCGGCATTAAAAGAGCCCTGTCTTTAGTGTACATAAGTTTTATATAAAGACATCCAAATCCTTCTGCTATTTGTGCAAATGAATTTCCGCCCCAAGTATATAAATGTTCAAATGTCATTTCGGCATTTTCTATACACCAATTTTTTTTATATTTTTCTATTATACTTCTGTCATTTATAGTTACGTCTCTAAATTCAAGCTGCATAAAAATATTCCTCTCCTCCAATTATTACAACAAATTAATACTCGT
>CATJUP010000025.1 GCA_949743655.1 uncultured Eubacteriales bacterium | reverse complement strand
TCCGTTTGAATAAATAGATAATGTCTCCTTCACAGGCGAGTGACCTTCCTCCGTTAAAACTATTCGTATTTTTATTTCATAAAAATACTCATAACCGACAAGCGTTTTGTTTCAAAACGCTTTTATTCAAACGGAGCTTACACTCCGTTTGAATAAATAGATAATGTCTCCCGCCTCCTATGCGGGAGACATTATCTGTCGGTTAAATGATTTTAATTATATCATTATAAGCCACCCAAAACATAAATATTATAAGCAGTACAAAACCAGTAAAATGGACAAAGCCTTCTTTTTCTCTGTCAAACGGTTTTCTTCTAAGCCCTTCTATAGCCAAAAATACAAGTCTTCCACCATCCATTGCCGGTATAGGAAAAAGATTTATAACTCCAAGGTTTACATTTAAAAGAGCTATAATAACAAGCAGACTTTTTATAACAGAGAAAACACTATATTTTATGCCAGTTTCAACAGTTTCTCCAACAACATTTACTATACCTATAGGACCAGAAATATCATCAGCCGAAAGTTTAAGCGTAAACAATCTTACAAAACCAACAATAACTGATTTAACATAATACACAAGCGTATTAACACTTTCACTTACAGTTTCGGTAATAGTCATACTTTCATAACCTTCAACTTTTTCTGTTAATAATCCTGTTTTAACAAGCGGTTTAAAACCTATTATATAGCTGTTTGTATCACTGTTAAATTTTGGGGTAATTAAAAGCTCTTTTCTCTCGTTTCCGCGCTTTACCAAAACCGTAATATCCTCATTGCCTTTAACGCCGTCCAAATATAAATATAAATCTTGATAAGTATTTATGCTTTCATTATTTAATTTTATTATTCTGTCGCCTTTCTCAAGACCTTGATTTATAGCATTTCCGTTTTCTAAAACATCGCTTACTACTGGTAAAGGCGTAGCTTGTGCTAATGCCGTTACTATAAAAACCGCAACAAAACCAAATATAAAATTCATTAAAGGTCCTGTAAATATTACAGCCATTCTTGCCATTACACTTTTGTTGTTAAAAGCTCTATTGTCGTTGCTGTCGTCTTCTTCGCCCAGCATACGGCAAAAACCGCCTAAAGGAAAAGCCCTGACCGAATATAAAGTTTCTCCCACCTGTTTTGAAAATACAATAGGTCCCATTCCTACCGCAAACTCCTCAACAAGTATGCCATTTAATTTTGCCACAGCAAAATGACCTGCCTCGTGTACAACCACAATTACACTAAATATAAGCAGAGTAATTAATATATAAATTATTAACATAATTTATTGTATCCCTTCTTTTATTATTGATTTTGCATAGCTTCTCGCCCATAAATCGGCGTTTAAAAGTTCGGTTATGTTATAATTAAATTTAATCGTATGTTTATCCATTGTACTTTTTATAACTTTTGGTATATCCATAAATCCTATTTTACCATCCAAAAACGCAAAAACTGCTATCTCGTTAGCGGCATTAAGAACAGCAGGCATTGTACCGCCTTTTTTAATAGCACTATAAGCTAACGAAAGACATTCAAAAGTTTTAATATCCGGCTTTTCAAATGTAAGAGTACATATTTTAGTTATGTCAAGTTTATCAAAACTGTTTTTAACTCTTTTAGGATACGTTAAAGCATAAGAAATTGGCACTTTCATATCTGGCACACCAAGTTGACCTATCACAGCCCCGTCTTCATACTCAACAGCCGAGTGAAGTATACTTTGAGGGTGAACAACAACCTCTATACGTTCTACATCAATGTTAAAAAGCCATTTTGCCTCTATAACCTCAAGCCCTTTATTCATCATTGTAGCTGAATCTATAGTAATTTTAGCGCCCATACTCCAGTTTGGATGTTTAAGTGCGTCTTTTGGTGTAACACCATATAATTGCTCTTTTTTCATACCTCTAAAAGGACCGCCCGATGCCGTGAGTATAATTTTATTTATATTGTTTTGCTTGTTACCCTGTAAACTTTGAAATATAGCCGAATGCTCGCTGTCTATAGGAAGTATTCTAACGTTATTATTTTCAGCCTCATTTGTTATAAGTTTTCCGCCGGATACCATAACTTCTTTTGTAGCAAGAGCTATTTCTTTTTTATATTTTATTGCCTCATAAGTTGGTTTTATTCCTATATTGCCCACAACCGAAACAATAACCGTGTCAGCCGAATTTATAATAGCCGCCTCAACAAGACCGTCAAGTCCGCTTGTGACTTTTATATTCCCAAATCCATTTTTTAAAAGACGACTTTTTAATTCTTCCGCCTTTTCACAGTCCATTACAGAAACAAGTTTTGGTTTAAACTTTATAATCTGTTTTTCTAAAAGCTCTATATTTTTGTTTGTTGTGAGAGCCTCAATTTTTATATCTTTTATATTCTCACAAACCTCAAGAGCCTGAACACCTATAGAACCCGTAGAGCCAAGCAAACTTATTTTTTTCATTTTTTACCTCTTATATTCAAATTTATAACACATCAACTTCTATAAGCGCCACCATAACATAATATACAACAGGCGCTGTAACAATAACGCTGTCAAAACGGTCTAATATACCACCGTGACCTGGTATAATGTACCCGTAGTCTTTAATTCCAACCATTCTTTTAAAAGAAGATGCTGCCAAATCACCTATTTGAGACAATATTGAACCAATAACGCCTATTATAGCGCACAAATGTATTGTGTAAACATTATCAAGCATAAAATATTTTTCTATTATAATACCAAATATAATCGAAGCTGCTGTAGCCCACACAACTCCACCCACAGCGCCCTCTATTGTTTTTTTAGGGCTTAAAGACTCAATAAGTTTATGTTTACCAAAAAGCATACCAGTAAAATACGCGCCTGTATCACACACAAAAGAAGATATAAATATAAGCCAAACAAAATATTGACCATAAACATAACTTCTCACAATATAAATATGCGAAAGCAAAAAGCAAACATAATAAAAACCAAACAAAGTTATAAATACGTCTTTGTCATTGCAGCTTTTATGAAACACAACCATATAAAAAAGCAACAGCATAATAAAACCTGCTGAAAAAGCGTTAAATATATTCGCGTGAGAAACTATATAAACGCAAAACATATCAAATATAATTCCGGCGGTAAAACCAAAAAAATGTACAGGTAGTATTTTGCCAGACATGGCTTTATAAAATTCATAAAGCCCTATAGTTGATATAGCAGTTATAATCAATTTAAAAGGCAAACCGCCACAAACTATAAAAGCAAACATTACAACAAAGACAATAAAACCGGAAAAAATTCTTGTCCGCATTAAATCATCCTACTTTCTTCCGCCAAAACGGCGGTCTCTGTTTTGATAACTGTATATAGCCTCTTTAAGGTCGTTTTCATTATAATCCGGCCAAAGTTTATCACTAAAAACAAACTCGCTGTAAGCTATTTGCCACAAAAGAAAATTACTTATTCTCATCTCGCCGCTTGTGCGTATTAAAAGCTCTGGTTCTGGAATATTATGTGTGTCAAGATTTTTAGCTATAATCTCTTCCGAAATATCGTTTATGTCAATTAAGCCGTCCTTTACTTTTGACGCTATATTTTTTGTCATTCTCAATATCTCGTCTCTTCCGCCATAATTAAGCGCTATATGAAGATATAATCCTGTGTTGTTTTTTGTAAGTTCTTCAAGCGTTATAATTTTTTGCTGAATATCCTCATCTAACATTGATGGGTCGCCGAGCATGTTTACTCTAAAATTATCTTTTTTGCATTTTTTAATATGCTCGTCAAGATATTTTCTTAAAAGCTCCATAATGCCGGCTACTTCCTCACTGCTTCTTTTCCAGTTTTCAGTTGAGAAAGCGTAAACTGTAAGATGTTTTACACCTATTTTTTGAGCAAAACGCGATATTTTTTCAAGAGTATCCGCACCCGCTTTATGACCCATTTTTCTTATAAGCCCACGTTTTTTTGCCCAGCGACCATTTCCGTCCATTATAATAGCTATATGC
>CATJUP010000024.1 GCA_949743655.1 uncultured Eubacteriales bacterium | reverse complement strand
TTTCATATATATTCCTCCTTAAATATTTTTTATCATTTGTTTAATATAGAAACGCGTTTCTTGGCTGGTATTATACAACTTATATTTATATATTCAACCTAAAAATTAAACAAAAATAATTTTCTTGTTTGTGTAATATTTAAAAATTTTTTAATACATTTAGAAAAATTTAATTCTCAAAATAAATTAATTATATATTGAATTATAGTTTAATATATGGTAAAATTATGTCGTCTTCGGGGCGGGGTGTAATTCCCCACCGGTGGTAAAGCCCACGAGCCTAAAAAGGCATGATTTGGTGAAATTCCAAAGCCGACAGTACAGTCTGGATGAAAGAAGATGACTTTTTTTATTTGTCATTTCGCCGCGGAAAATTGTTTTCCGTGGCTTTTTATTTTCCCGCTGATAAATTTTTCCCATTTTGGAGATGATTAAATGGAGTACATGTTAAGGGCTATTGAACTTGCAAAAAAAGGAATTGGTCATGTAAACCCCAATCCCCTTGTAGGCGCTGTTATAGTAAAAAATGGTGTTATAATAGGCGAAGGCTATCATGAGTACTATGGCGGTCTTCATGCCGAGAGAAACGCCATAGCAAACTGTAAAAACAAAGATGACCTAAAAGGCGCTACAATTTATGTCACTCTTGAACCATGCTGTCATTACGGAAAAACACCGCCCTGCACTGAGGCTATAATACAAAGTGGTATTAAAAAAGTAATAATAGGTTCCAAAGACCCTAATCCTATTGTAGCTGGTAAAGGTATAAGCATATTAAAACAAAACGGTATAGCCATTGTTGAAGATTTTTTAAAGCAGAAATGCGACACTATAAATGATATATTTTTTCACTATATAACCACAAAAACACCTTACGTTATATCTAAATATGCTATGACTCTTGATGGCAAAATAGCCACCGTAACCGGCAAATCACAATGGATTACAAATGAGAAATCAAGAAACAATGTTCACAAACTTAGAAACCGCGCTATGGCTATATTGGTTGGCATAGGCACAGTTTTAGCCGATGACCCAATGCTTAACTGTCGCATAGAAGGAGGAAGAAATCCAATTAGAATAATATGTGACTCATCGCTTAAAATATCTTTAGATAGCAAAATAGTCAATACAGCTAAAGATATAAAAACAATTATAGCCTACTGCAACTCTAACACTCAAAAAGAGGAAAAACTTATTGATAAAGGCTGTGTTTTGATTAAAACCGAAAATAAACATGAACACGTAAATTTAGCCGAGCTTTTAAAAAAAATTGGTGCTATGGGAATAGACTCAATACTTATTGAGGGCGGCGGTGAAATCAACTTTAGTGCTCTTGAAGAAAACATAGTAAATGAGCTGCAAGTTTATATAGCGCCGGTTATATTTGGCGGAAAAGCCAAAAGCCCTGTTGGCGGACAAGGAGTAACTGATGTTAAATACGGCTTTAATTTTAAACTATTAAAAACCGAAATATTTGATGGCGATATATTAGCCACTTACAAAAAGGAGGTATAAATTGTTTACCGGAATAATTGAGGAGACTGGAATTGTAAAAAGCCTTAAAAAAGGAGCTAAAAGTGCTGAAATATCTGTTAAAGCTGAAAAAATATTTGATGACATTCATTTAGGCGACAGCATAGCCACAAACGGAGTGTGCCTTACAGTAACCAGTTTTGAAAACAACATTTTCACCGCCGACATTATGAATGAGACACTTAAAAGGAGCTCACTTGGTCAATTAAAATCCGGCGACTTAGTCAATGTTGAAAGAGCTATGGCGGCTAATGGAAGATTTGGCGGGCATATTGTATCTGGTCACATTGATGGTACAGGCACAATACTAAGCATAAAAAAAGACGACATAGCCGTTTGGGTAACTATAAGCGCTAAACCAGAAATACTAAAATTTATAGTAGAAAAAGGTTCTGTGGCTCTTGACGGTATAAGCCTTACTGTAGCAGATGTAAATAATACTTGTTTCTCGGTATCAATAATACCCCATACTGGCACAAACACCACCCTTTTAACAAAAAAAATAGGTGATGTTATAAATATTGAAAACGATATTATAGGTAAGTATGTTGAAAAACTTATTACAAATAATAAGGTAGAAAGTAAAATTACTAAAGAGTTTTTGGCAAAGTACGGGTTTTAAACTTATTAAATAAATTATATACTTAGCCTTAAACTACACAATTATAAGCTCATATAAGCTCAAAAATCATAAAAAACAGGAGGAATTTACAATGTTTGAGTTTAATACTGTTGAGGAAGTTATTGAGGATTTAAAAGCTGGCAAAATAATAGTATGCACCGATGACCCTGATAGAGAAAACGAGGGAGACCTTATATGTGCTGCCGAATTTGCCACACAACAAAATGTAAATTTTATGGCATGCTACGCCAAAGGTCTTATATGTATGCCTATGAGTGAGGAATACACTGAAAAATTAAAATTAAAGCAAATGGTAAATGAAAATACTGATAATCACTGTACAGCATTTACAGTGTCAATAGACCATGTGTCTACCACAACGGGCATATCCGCATACGAAAGGTCTGTTACAGCAATGAAAGCTGCTGAAGACGATGCTAAACCGTCAGATTTTAGAAAACCAGGTCACATGTTCCCTCTTGAGGCTAAACCTGGCGGTGTTTTGCAAAGAAACGGTCATACAGAAGCCACAGTTGATTTAATGCGTATAGCCGGACTTAAACAAATAGGTCTTTGCTGTGAAATAATGGCTGATGATGGAACAATGATGAGAAAAACTCAACTTATAGAGTTTGCCAAAGAGCATGGGCTTAAATTTACTACAATAAAAGATATTCAAAGCTGGAGAAGAAAAAACGAGAAAACAATAGAAAGAGCAGCCGAAGCAGATTTACCTACAAAATACGGCGATTTTAAAATTTATGGTTATGAGAATTCTAAAACTGGCGAACAACATGTGGCTTTAACAATGGGAGATATAGCAAATGGAGAACCTGTACTTATAAGGGTACATTCTGAGTGTCTTACTGGAGATGTGTTTGGTTCTGCTAAATGCGATTGTGGAAATCAACTTGACACGGCAATGAAAATGATTGCCAAAGAAGGAAGAGGCGCTATTGTTTATTTAAGACAAGAAGGTCGTGGAATTGGAATTATAAACAAAATAAAAGCATACAAACTTCAGGAGGAAGGTTTGGATACTGTTGAGGCAAACATCGCTCTTGGTTTTGCCCCAGATTTAAGGGACTACAGCTCTGGTGCTCAAATAATAAAAGACTTAGGAATGAAAAAACTACGTATAATGACAAATAATCCACTTAAAATAGATGGTCTTTCGGATTATGGCATTGAGATTGTTGAAAGAGTGCCTATTGAGCCAGAACATAGACATGAAGCAGACTTTTATTTAAAAATCAAAAAAGAAAAAATGGGTCACATACTTCATTTATAATAAAAACTAAGGAGGAAAAAATATGAGAATTATAGAAGGAAAAGTCATTGGTCAAAAAATAAAAGTTGGTATTGTAGCAGCAAGATTTAACGAGTTTATAGTATCAAAACTTGTTTCGGGCGCTGTTGACGGGCTTGTACGTCATGGCGTTGATGATAACGACATACATTTGGCGTGGGTACCAGGTGCTTTTGAAATTCCTGTTATAGCAAAAAGAATGGCTGAAAGCGGAAAATATGACGCTGTTATATGTCTTGGCGCTGTTATAAGGGGTGCTACAAGCCATTATGACTATGTTTGCAGTGAGGTGTCAAAAGGAGTAGCTCAAGTTGGTTTAAACAGCGGAATACCTGTACTATTTGGTGTGCTTACCACCGAGAACATAGAGCAAGCTATAGAAAGAGCTGGCACAAAAAGCGGTAACAAAGGTTATGACTGTGCTTTAAGCGCTATTGAAATGATAAATCTTATCAAAGAACTATAAACCTTTTCTTCCTTTCTTGAAAGAAAGGA
>CATJUP010000023.1 GCA_949743655.1 uncultured Eubacteriales bacterium | reverse complement strand
TTATATTAATATAGTTTTCTATTATTCCATTGTGAACAACAGCTATAAGTTTATCCTCACTTATATGTGGATGAGAGTTTATGTCGCTTGGCGCTCCATGTGTAGCCCAGCGCGTATGTCCTATTCCCAAACTTCCGTTAAGAGTTATCTGTTCTAATTTATTGCTCAAATTTATAAGTTTTCCTTTAGTTTTTATTGTGTTTATTTTATTTCCATCATGTATAGCTATTCCTGCTGAGTCATATCCTCTATATTCAAGTCTTTTAAGACCGTCCATTAATATATCAGATGCTTGCGATGGACCTACATATCCTACTATGCCACACATATCTATTACCTCCCATATATATAAACAATGTTTCTCAAAATCTAAAAATATTAATCTGTATTATATCATTGTAATATGTCTCAAACAATACCCACTTTTTATTTAATATAATGTATGTTGACTTAAATTGGCGTTATTTGTATAATATAACAAAATATTTATCAAAGAAAGGATTAAAGCCATGAATAGCAAAAATAAAAGTCTTATTTTAGTACATATAGCAATATTTCTTTTTGGAAGCTCCTCTCTTTTTGGCAAACTTATAAACCAACCGGCTTTTGCTATAGTAACTGGAAGAGTTTTGCTTTCGGTAACTATAATGTATATTATATTTAAAGTAAAAAAAATATCAATAAATCTTAAAGAAAGAAGTAATTATTTAAAAGTTCTGCTTCTTGGTGTAATACTTTCTGTACATTGGGTATTATTTTATCATTCTGTACAAGTATCAACAGTGGCTATATCACTTTTAACGTTTTCAACATGCCCTATATTTGCCACATTTATTGAACCATTATTTTTTAGAACAGAAAAATTAAAAAAACAAAATATACTTGTCGCTTTTTGGGCATTTTTAGGAGTAGTTATAGTAGTACCCAAAATAGATATGGGCGGAACAATGTTTCAAGGATTTGTTGAGGGAATATTAGCTGGATTTACATTTGCTCTTGTGTCTGTTCTTGAAAGAAAGTATGTTAAAGAGCTTGAGGGTATTGTAATATCATTTTATGAACAGTTAATAGTATTTATAATACTTTTACCTATATGTATATTTACTGGTATAAATAAAGTGTCAACAAGCGACATTTTATATTTAATAATTTTTAGTGTTGTGTTTACGCTTTTAAGCCGTTATTGTTATATAAATGGTTTAAAAGGTGTTTCGGCACAAACAGCCAGTGTATTAACATCTCTTGAGCCTATATATGGCATTGTACTTGCAGCATTTATATTAAATGAGACTCCCACAATAAAAGAAGTTATAGGAGGAATTGTTATTATATCTGCTGTTATATACTCGTCTGTTGTATATTCAAAAACTAAAAATAATTAAGGGCGGTTTTTACCGCCCTCTAAGCATTTAATATTTTCTTTCTAAATTCACTTTTTCTAAGTCAAATACTTTTATAGCCTCAACACTGCTTTCCTCTTTTGAAAGTTTACCATATTTGTCAACGTTATTAAGGTCTTTAGGTCCATGGCTTATAGATGCCGCACCGCCTATACAGCCGCATTTACATGCCATTCCTTCTATAAAATTACCAGGAAGTTTACCTAATGACGCTACTTTTATCATTTTAATAACATCAGATATACCATCACATTTTATAGGTTTTATATCTGCGTTAATACCCATGTTCTCATTGGCGTGTTTAACAGCCTCTGTAACACCGCCACTGCGGGCAAAAAGTCTGCCATAAAGAGATGCCTCGTTAAGAGATGTTTCTTCACATTTAGCAATGTCAATTTCCATAGCGTCCAAAATAGCTCTAAGTTCCTCAAAAGTTATTACAAAATCAATATCACCCTTTAAGTCATCCTCATTTATTTCCATTTTTTTAGCTGTACATGGTCCTATAAATACAAGTTTAGCATCTGGCTCAACACTTTTTATAGCTCTTGCTATGGCAATCATAGGCGACACAGTGCCAGAAACATGACTCATAAGTTCTGGATAATTATTTTTTATATATTTAACAAACGCTGGACAACATGAGGTAGTCATCCATTTTCTTTCCTCTATTGTTTCAGAAAACTCTTTAGCCTCATGACAAGACACTATATCGGCACCCAATGCCACTTCAACAGCGCCAAAAAATCCTATTTTCTTTATTCCTGTTATTACCTGGTCTACACTTACATCTGTAAATTGGCTTGATATTGCTGGTGCTACTAAAGCGTAAACTTTGTATTTTGTGTTTTTCTCGGCTCTTTTAATTAAATCAAGCACATTAACAACATAAGATTTATCAACTATAGCGCCAAAAGGACAATTATAAACGCAAGCTCCGCACTGTATACATTTTTTGTCATCTATGTAAGCTGTTTTATCTTCATTTATTACAATAGCCTTAGCCTCGCATGAGCAAAGGCATGGTCTAAGCACATCGCTAATGGCTCCAAAAGGGCATACATCGTGGCACTTTCCACATTCAATACAAATCTCATGGTTTATATAAGCCCTGTGATTTACTATTGTTATAGCGCCTTTAGGGCATACATCATGGCATTTATGTGCCAAACATCCTCTGCACGCCTCTGTAACTGTAAATCTGTCAACGGGGCACTCGTCACATGCCGAACGTATAATTTTTATTACATTTTCTCCTTCTTTAATTGGCTCTATAACAAGCCTTGCCCTATCTCCTATTATGTGCCTTTCTTTATATATGCAACACCTTGTTATTGGTTTTGGTCCTGGTATTATAGTTTCCGCTATATCATTTATGGCTTCATTTAAGTTTTCACCTGCTAAAAATCTTTTTGTTACTTCTTTATTTACAAGATATTTTGTATACTGTACATTACTTTCAAATTTACTCATATAGCGTCCCCCTAAATTTATTTAAAAATATCAAAATAACTGTTTATATTTTAACATACGACATTTATTTTTTCAACAACGGTAAATATACCAATATAAATATTGATTACTCAATAGACAACCCCAAATCATATGCGCGTTTAAGCGCAATATTTCCTTTAATATCACATTTATTTTTAACACCTCTTACAAGTACCATTCCTATATTTTCTAAACCAAAAAAATCAAGTGTAAGCTGATATTGTGCTTTTATAGAGTCAAATAAATTTGGCAAATCTGCTGCTCCTACTAACAATAACGCAAGTCTTTTTATTTTAAACTCATTCCTCATAGGATTATGCAGCCTATCAATAATAGCTTTTAACTGCGCGCTTATACTATAAAAATAAACCGGAGAAGCTACAACTAAAACATCAGCTGTTTTTAATTTATCATATATTAAATTCATATCGTCATTTTGAAAGCACTTGTTTCCCTTTTTTGTAAAACATGAGTTACAGCCTGTACAAGGATTTACTTTGTAGTCGGCAACAGATATTATATCAATAGTATTTTTTCTTTTTGCTCCTTTACAAAATGCCTGTACAAGCAAATCTGTATTTCCACCTTTTCTCATACTTCCAACAAAAACAACAATATTACTCAAAACAAATACGCCTCCCAAATTTATTATGCAGTTTCAAATTTTACCATAAATATATATAATGCTTCAACATATTTTAATTAAATATACTGTTTTTTAGAATAAACAATTTACACTATCAAAAAGTTAAAATAATTTTCTTGATTTATATTTGAAAATATGATATAAATTAGTATAAATTTAATATTTTAGGCTGTGATAAGGAAAAGTAGGATTAAATGTATTTTTAGAGAGTCGCCGGTAGCTGAAAGACGATATTATGTTTTTTCTGAACTCACCTTTGAGCCCTGGGCTGAAATTAACAGTAGGTTCGGCGTGTTTTTCGCGTTAAGAAAATTTGAGTTGTGCCTTTTGGCAAAATAGAGTGGTACCGCGAAGTCTTACCCTTCGTCTCTAATAGAGATGATGGGATTTTTTTATTACAGCCAAAAACATTGTACT
>CATJUP010000022.1 GCA_949743655.1 uncultured Eubacteriales bacterium | reverse complement strand
TTTTAAATGAAGTAAACAAAAATTATATTAAACTTACACGCAAAAAATACTCAAATATACTTTTAAAAGAGCTTGAGCTACTTAAAATTTATGTGTCAACACGAATAAACAGAAAAAACAGCCACATATTTAATTTAGACAGCGACTGTGGAATTTATAAAAATATTGACATTACTATAAACAAAATATATGCCGAAAACAGCTTGCCAGACAATATACGTCAAATAAAAAACTCAATAAAAACAGACCCAAACGAGAGTCTATCAATTAAAACAATTTTAAAATTACATCAAAATACAGAAATATCAAAATCAAAACTTAAAGTTGATTTAACCGATATTGAGAACATAATTAATAACAAACTTTATTCTGTTTTACAAGAAAAAGACTCAAAAATATACCTAAACAATATAAACGAAGAGTATAGCCGTTTAAAAAATTTTATTGTTCATGAGGAACTTAGACACAAAAACATTGTGGCTTTAGGCGGCTCCAAACTTAGTGGAAAAACAAGTTTTATAAATGCTGTTACCGAAAATAAAATAATTCCGCCAAATGACGAGCCTTTTAAAAGCAAGCCTGTATATGTTATTTATGGTGCCAATCCAAAAATAGAGGCATCAAATATATTTGGTGACAAAGCCGAAATTGATGAAACATTATATAACTTTAAAGACTCACACTTAATAAATGATATATATGTTACAACACCAAAACAGTTTTTAAAGTATCTGGTATTTTTGGACATACCATATAACACATTAAAAGAAAATATTAAAAAATTTAACACATCTAATTTTATATTATGGTTTATAAAATCTGAGGAAAAAAATATACCTCAAAACGATATTGATTATTTAAAACTTTTAAACCAAAGCATACCTAAAATATTTATTATAACTAACTGTCAAAATTTAACCGAGGAAGAAATAACCGAAATGAAAGAAAACATAAACAAAAACTTAATAAACAATGAAATATCCAAAATAGGAATATTTGCCTGTGACATTGCCCAAAAAGAGGAATTTGACATGGAACGTATAGAAAAACAGCTTGACCGCATTAACTCTCCAAAAAAAGAAGAGCTTGATTTTAACAAAAAATTTAAAACCGAATTTATAAACTGTAATCAGCGTTTTGAAGCTATACTTAATAATGAGAAAAAACATCTTTATAACATCAAAAAATCTATTTCATTAGCCAAAATGGATAAGGTTAAACAAAAACTTTTAACATCTTCTGCCGAGACTGAAAAAAGAAAAAATGACATACAAAAATCAATAATAGAGCTAAAACTTATACAGCACGAGTTTTTTAAAACTGTAAGGCTTATAGCTGACAAAATTGAGATAGACATGCCAGATTTTTCAGAAATGGAAATAATAAAAAGCAATTCTTTAGACCCAAAAAAAATATTGCCTAATTTAAGAAAAAAATATTTTATAAATCCTAAAAACAATTACAGAAATTTTATAAACTCAAATTTTATATATACAAATCCAAGCATTAATAAATACACTAAAAGTTCATTATTCTATGTTTTAGAAAAATGCCCAACTAATGTATCTCAAATTAAATTAACAAACATATACCAAAACTCATTAGAATATACAAAAATGAACGACCAAAATGAGATTAAAAAAATTTTGGAGGAAAAAAACATGAAAGACGCTAATGCTATACGAAATTATTTTAAAAGTTTACTTGGAATGAGATACCCAATAAAAGAACACCCTATTAGATATGAAGACGAGTATATAAAAGACCTTTATATAAAAATGCTTTATATAATAATTATGTGTGCCAAAGAACAGTCAGACGCACAAACAATATTTTTACAGCGCATAATAGCTGGAATAAATGTTAAAGAAAATATTAGGGATTATTTTAAAAAAGCAGTTGTTGCTGACGAGGATTTCGCGGCAGAATTTATAAAAGTTTTTAGTTTAAATAATTTATCAAATATTTTTATAGTTGATAGTTTAATTATGGCTTATATAGACGGAAAATTCGATGATAACCAAATTGAGTTTATATCAGAATTATGCGATATGCTTTGTATCAAAAAAGACGAATTGGAATATTTGAGCAATATAGCTGTGTCTATTTTGGAGCAAAACGATAAAAAATATCAGCTAATTTCTAAAAATATTCCAAATAACATAAATAACAAACTGTTTTTTGGATATTTAAAATCTTTTTTTTCTGGCTGTTTATTAAAAACCCCAGAAGAAATATATTACTATTCAAACGAGAAATCTAAAGTAAATTTGTCTCATGAGGATTTTACGGCATATGGTGTAGACAAAATTAAATTTGAGAACATAATTATAGACATATCAAATATAAGTCCTTATTTCGAGATGTTCTCGTCATTTGAGTTTATAAACTGCGATATTATAATAGGCGGAAAAACAGGCATAAAATTTGGCGAAGGCGGAAATGTAGTTGTAAAAGACTGTAATTTTAAAGGCTACAATGGCTTTAATTCCCCTATATTTATGTTTGAGGGCGTAATAAATAATGTTATAATAGATAACTGTGACTTTACAAACTGCGGCGTTGATGCCAATTATCAAGAAGAACTTGGCGCTGTATTTGGATTTAGTTCACGTGCTGGAAATGTAGTAATACAAAACTCACATTTTACAAAATGCAATCTCAAAAGCGTGCGTGATTTTCACCACAGCGGTGCTGTAGGCTATATAAACGCCAATGTAATAACGCTTAAAAATAACACGTTTACAGAATGTCAATGTAGTTCTGGTCAACTGTTTTATATTCCTTCTGGCAAAATATTTAAAGAAAACAACCGCGCATTTGGCGAAGGTGCTAAATTGAGTGTATGTTAATAAACTTTTTTGAACTTTAACGAAGTTCCCGTTTGAAAAATTCTTTGGCTTTCTTTCTTTAAACAAATAAAGAGTTTTTAAATAGACTTACAGCCGCATATAATCTTTTTTAAATGGCTTATATGCGGCTGAAATATGTTATTCAGTTATAAAGTTATCAATAAGTCTTGTTTTGCCTATATAAACAGCCACAGCAACAAGTGCTTTTCTATTTATATTGTCAATGTGCTGTATTTCTGGAAAACTTACCACATCAACATAATCAATTTTAGCTAATTTCTCGGTATTTATTATATCACTTATAGTCTTTATTATAGCAGCAGAGTTTCTCTCGCCATTTTTTAAAACTTCTTCACCTTTTGTAAGCGCTTTATGCAATATAAGCGCTGCTTGTCTTTCTTCTGGGCTTAAATACACATTTCTGGAACTTTTAGCAAGTCCATCGTCCTCTCTTATTATAGGACAGCCTATTATTTCAGCCCCAAAGTTTAAATCCCTTGCCATTCTTTTTAC
>CATJUP010000021.1 GCA_949743655.1 uncultured Eubacteriales bacterium | reverse complement strand
TTTAAGTGCCTCTTTATTTCTTTTACGTCCTATTGTAAGGAATGGTATAACACATATAACAATAGCAAGGTATCCACAGTATTTGTAGCCTACAGATACTATTTTAGTAAGACCAAATGATGATATAAGCATACAAAGTATAATACAGAATAATGTTATGGCTATACGTCTTGTCATAATGTTACTCATAGCACCAGTTGCATTTTTAAACAATATGTTCTCAAAACGGACAACTATACCAAATATACAAGATACTCCTGTAGATATAAGACAACAGAAAAGACATATTTTGTAGAAATAGAACAATACGTCTATTCCAAGCTGCTCACATACATAAAGTGTAGGAAGTGTTAAAGAATTTGTCTCGACAATACCGTCTCTAAATCCAATAAGCATCCATACTGTAAGCGCAACACCAAAACCATTCATCAAAAAACCTATAAAAGCTGCCAAATTTAAACTTGATTTTGTTTTAAGATGTTCACAGCAAGCCGCTATAGCTGGCACCGCAACACATTGGAAACCACAATAAATTATTGCTCTCCATAAAGGATAGAGCCATCCATTAGGAGCATATCCAGCAGATATAGTCTCACCAAGAACATCAAGTTTTGTAACAAAACCTATTATGTATATAGTAAAACCAGACACAATAATCAATATACCAAGCACAGTAGCTACACGTCTTACAAGGTCAGCCCCAAAAATAATAAGCACAAGGAGTATAATTCCAACAAGTATAGTGCATAAAAGCGTACTCATCGGTATAACTTCCTGTATCATACCGGCTGCCGATGATATAACCCCTCCAACAGCGGCAAGCACTATACAGTAATAAAATATTTCAAAAAGCACATATAATTTATCATAAGGCTTATACAAAAATTTCATTACATCACCATAAGAACGTGATTGTATAATTTGTGATGTAAGCATAACCTCTCTCAACACAAGCGCCAAAAGCCCCATTGACACAAGTGGGAATATCATGCCTGGTATTCCATAAACAGCATAATACTGCCAAGCCTGATTACCTGTAGCGAACCCCGCTCCGGCATGGGTAGTAAACCAAACCGACGCCACAGAAAACGCAGCCCCAAAACCAATAGTTTGTTTTGTTGAGTTTGTCATAATAATCTCCCCTTCATATAACATATTAAAATGAAAAACGTGAATATAAATACAAACCATACAATTTATATTCACGTTTATTAAATAATACCAATTAAAACAAAATATGTCAATAAATTAATTTATTTTACAATGAGCAACAACAGGAATATTTTTAATATTATTTAATACTTAAAGTGATATAAAATTTATTAAATATTTATAAATTAGTAACATTTTATAATTGTTATTATTAAAATAAAACCGCTTTTTGCTATTATAATATAACAAAAAGCGGCAATATATAAAAATCCAAAATTATAAAAAATCAATATACTTTAATTTCATTTTTAATACACAAAAACCCATATACAGTATTTTATATTCTAAGCCAAACTTTTTTAAATATTAATCATAAAGTTTAGCTCTATCATTTATAACAAGCAGTTTAAGCATGCTATAGGTAAGTTCCAATTCTCCTTTACTGTTACCCTTTAAATAGCCCTTGTCTAACAGCTTTTGAACGGTTAGCCTTGCCCAATCTGGAACTTCTAAAGTGTAGTTATACAATTTTTTAGATTTATCAATATTTTCAGCCGCTTCACTATATTGAGTTTTTTCTTGTACAGTATCCATATTATCAACACCTTTCCATGTCATTTTAAAGTTTTCAGGAGTCTTATAAATTTGTTTTAATTTTTTGGTTGTGCTGCCCCATTGAGGTAACTGAAAATGAGGCTTATCAACTGGGCTTACCCAATCGCCTCCCCATTCAAGACCAATACTTTTACCTATTTCTCCTACTTTTTCAAAAAAACCGTCACTATCATCATAGGCGCCTTTGCCGTCATTACGGTAAAAGTCAAAAGCCGTTCCCCATTGATGATGTGATGAGTAGTTTATACCTTTGGCGTTTGTTACTATTTTTCCCTTTTCTGTTCTTCCCTTAGCATATAAAGCCTCTTGCTCCTCAACTGTTCTAAAACATTCGCCTATACCTATAATAAGCCCTTTACTTTTACAATTTGAAAGCAATTTTTTTACTTTTTCTTGAAGTTCAGGGTGGCAAAATGTTATATCTCTCAAACTTATCATCTCCAAACAAAAAACTTAATTTTTCTGCAATAAATTTATTTTTTTGTTAATATATTACTGTATAGAGTTTAATTTTTATATAATTTTCTTATTTATAGAAATTTTTATATTGATTTTTAAATAATTATATGCTAAAATATCATTATTGTGCGGACATGGCGGAACTGGCAGACGCGCCAGACTCAAAATCTGGTTATGGTGACATAGTGTGGGTTCGATTCCCACTGTCCGCATTAAACAATTTAGCCCCTTCTAAATTTATGAAGGGGTTTTTGTTATTTATAAAACACTACAATACGCAAATACTAAGTTTTCAAGTTTTTATTTGTTTCATAACTCTATAATAATTGAGAAAATTTGGCTTTTATGTTATAATGTCATTAAAAATATATATAAAACGCACTTTATAGAAAGCGGTGAGAATTTTGAGATATATAAACGAACTTCGTGGGGGTGAAAGTGTTGTTGGGCATTATCTTTGTAAATCTAAACAAACTCTCAAATCAAGAGCGGGCAAAAGCTATTATTCTCTTAAACTTCAAGATAAAACTGGTATGTTAGACGGAAAAGTATGGGATCTTAATAATGAGATAAAAAGTTTTGAGGAAAATGACTTTATTAAAGTAGACGGTACAATACTTATATATAACAACGAGCCTCAAATAAATATAAGGCGTATACGTAAAAGTGTTGACGGTGAATATGACCCTATTGATTATATACCAAGCACCGAAAAAAATACAGAAGACATGTATAAAAAACTTATTGGATATATAAATACAATTAAAAATAAACATATTAAACTATTGCTTGAGGAAATATTTATAAATAACAACGATGTAGCTACAAACTTAAAAAAACACTCGGCGGCAAGAACACTTCATCACGGATATTTAGGAGGTCTTTTGGAGCATACACTTTCTGTTACTGAAATATGTGATTTTATGAGTGGAAGATACAAAAAAATTGACAGAGATTTACTTATATGCTGTGCTATGCTTCACGATATAGGCAAAATTTATGAACTTTCCCCTTTTCCTATAAATGAGTATACAGATGATGGTCAGCTTTTAGGGCACATTTTTATAGGTGCCGAAATGGTACATGACGCCGCGTATAAAATAGATGATTTTCCAAAAACTCTTGAAAGTGTTATTAAACATTGTATACTGTCTCATCATGGAGAATATGAGTTTGGCTCTCCAGAACTTCCTAAAATGGCTGAGGCGTTTATACTTCACTGTGCCGATAATATGGATGCTAAAGTAAAAGCTATTGAAGAGGCTATAGAAAACGCTTCTGTTCAAGGTAATTGGATAGGTTATAACAAAATGATGCAAAGAAATATAAGAAAGACTGATTATTAAAATGAGCAATTTTAACAAAGAAAAAATATTTACGCCTAATGAAATAAATAAGTTTTCATACTGTCCATACCAATGGTATTACGAAAGAAAACATGGACGCAAAAAATTAAGAGAAATGGCAAGTAAAAATAAAGACAACTCTTGCGAAAACGCCACAATAAAATTATTTATGTCAGGGCTTGAATACCATAGTAAAGTAAATTTTAAAACCGGTTACTCTTTAAAAACTGTATTAATCATTGTTCTATTATTAATAGCAGTTGTATTTTTATTTATAAAAATGAGAGGTCTGTTGTGATTATTTACAAATATTATTTAATA
>CATJUP010000020.1 GCA_949743655.1 uncultured Eubacteriales bacterium | reverse complement strand
TTTTTACGTCTTTAGCAAGAGAAGCACGCCTTTCTTCTGTAAGCTCTGGAAAAACAAGTCTTATTACTTTTCCGTCACTGTTTGGGTTAATTCCTATATCAGATTTATTTATAGCTTTTTCAATAGCTTTAAGCATACCTGCATCCCATGGCTGTATTTGAAGAAGTCTTGCCTCTGGAACAGTAATATTTCCTACTTGATTTATAGGTGTAGGCGTACCATAATAATCAACTGTAAGTTTATCAAGCACATGAGGGTTAGCCCTTCCAGCCCTAATTGTGGCGTATTCACCCTCAAGATTAGCTATTGTTTTATTCATTTTTTCTTGATAAATCGCTGTTTTTTCACTCATTTTTATTCCTCCTTAATAGTTAGCTGTAACTATAGTACCTATTTTATCGCCATTTACAGCGCGTATAATACTGTCTTTTTCATTAAGAGCAAATATTAATACAGGAATTTTGTTATCAAAACAAAGTGTAGCCGCTGTAAGGTCTATAACTCTTAAATTATTTTTAATTACATCTTCGCATTTAATTTCATCAATTTTTTTTGCGTCTGGATTTTTAGCGGGGTCGTCAGTATAAACTCCGTCAACATTTTTGGCAAACAAAAGACCGTCAACTTCAAGCTCAGCACCTCTTAAAGCGGTAATAGTGTCTGTTGAGAACATTGGATGACCCAATCCACCAGCAAATATAACCACACTGCCACTTTTGATATGTTTAAGCGCTAAATCTTTTGAAAATTCTTCTGTCATTGTACCGCACTTAAATGGAGTTTGAACAAATGCGTCAATGCCCTCCTGCCTAAAAAAGTCGGCTATATAAATGGCATTCATAACAGTAGCAAGCATTCCTATTTGATCAGCCTTGGTTCTATCCATATTGTGGTCGGCGCTTCGTCCTCTCCAAAAATTTCCTCCGCCTACAACAACAGCTACCTCTGTACCGTTTTTAATTACTTCTTTTATTTGAATAATAATACTTTTTATAATGGTATTGTCAAATTTAACTCCTGCTTTATCTCCGGCAAGCGCCTCGCCGCTTAGTTTAAGCACTATTCTTTTGTACATCAAAACGCCCCCTAAAATTTTTGTAATTATATACTAATAATGGTAACATATATCAGCAATAAATTCAACTTTTAGTTTTTTAAAGCTGTAGGCATGTCAGCCAAAAATAAAACCGCGTCACTGCGCGGTTTAAGTGTGCCAAAAAATATTATAATTTCGTTTCTTTTTGAAATAAGCTACCGACTATAGGCAATTATTCTGTTTTTATAGCGGCTAAAGCACTTAATTTTGTGGCTCTTAAAGCAGGGAAAAATCCCGCGGCAACGCCTACAAATGTAGCAAATATAATACCAAGGGCGGCAAGCCATACAGGTATAAGCGATATTGACTCACGTCCCATGTTAAGGCTTACAACATTTACCACTTTTGAAACTATGAAGCTTATTATAACCCCCGCTATACCACCCATAAGACCTATAAACGCCGCCTCTGTAAGAAACAGCCTTCTTATGTCTGATACAGTGGCTCCTATAACTTTCATTACTCCTATTTCTTTTGTTCGCTCATATATACTCATAACCATTGTGTTTGCTATGCCTATAGCAGCTACAAAAAGAGATATTCCGCCTATAGCGCCCAAAACCATTTGAAGCATTTTTGACGTCTCTTGAGTTTGTTTAAGATACTCAATAAGACTTGACGCCTCAAAACCCATGTCTTTAATTTCTTGTTGTATTCTTTCTACATCATCCATATTTTTTGCTTTAACCATAGCTTCATCATATACGCCTTTTTTTCTGTTATCTCTTCTATTGTCATACCCCTTAGCTTTATTATATTTCGCTCTTTCTTCGATTATCTTTTCAACTTCACTTAAAGGCATAAAAGTAGCATAGCTATTTTGACTGTTTTCTTCCATTTCTCCAACTACTTCTATTTTTTTAGCCTTAATAGCTTTGTCAGCGTATTTTGTATTATATGAGGTATCATATGTAATTTGAAATTTATCCTCATATGGGTCAATACTTATTTCCTGACCACCGTTCCATCTATATCTCCAATCTAATTTAGGGTTATAAAAATCCGTTTTAGCATAAGCACTCAACACAACAGACATTGAGTCTCCCTCTTGAAGTGTTCTTCCAGTAGATGTTTTAAAACCCATAGACTCCATTGTTTCTGGCAGTATACCTATTATATCTGTGTCAAATACGTATCTTCCGCATATAATCAAAAAATAGTCCTGAAGTATTGGAGTAACAGCCTCAACGCCATCAATGTTTCTTATTTTATCTAAATTAGTATTATCTAATGTAACCTGGTCTTTATTAGTGTCGTCACCATAACGGTTTGGAGAATAAACATCTATTACATACAAACTTCCCATTTGCTCTATTTGTTTTCTGTAGCCGTCATTCATACCTATACCAACAGAAATCATTACAACTATAGACGCTGTACCAACTATAACGCCTAAAACAGTAAGGAATGTTCTAAGTTTTCGCTTTAGAAGATTGCGTATAGCCATTTTAATTAAATCAAAGCTGCTCATCCTCGTCAGTTCCTTCCATATCCTCTTGAATAAATTTGTTAGCTTTTTTCTTTTTTAAGTATATAACTATACCTACTATAATCGCTACACCCGCAACAATACCTAAGCCTATAGCAACTTTAGCTTTAGTGCTTAAATTAATCCCATTATTTTCCTCTGGTATATTCATATCATCACCCATACTATCGTCAACAAAAGGTTCCATACCGTTAATTGTATATTCGTTAGTGTTTTGTATAACTTCACCGCTTGGGTCTTCATAAGATATTATAACTTTAATATTATTAGCGCCTATATTAAGCACCGAAAAACTTCCCTCATAATAACTGTTGTCTCCAGGTTCACAGTTACCTATATATGTGCTCTTGTTTTGAGTATCAACATCTCCTTCAATCAAAACTTTAAGATTGCTTATATCGGTTTTTCCTGTGTTATAAATATCAAAATACACGCTTATAGGCATACCTATTTCTGACGAGTCTGGAATAAATATTTCGCCTGTCTCTACCTGAGATATTTGTTTTACGTTAATTCCTAAAAGTTCTGTTGATGTGTATTCGTTTCCTTCATCATCCTCATACTCAAAATTAACTGTAAGAGTATAAGTTTTTGGTTGAGCAGAAGGCACTGTGTAAAGAGTCATTGTTTTGCTTACAGTTCCTTTTGACGGTATAGAATCATAATAAAATGTATTACTGCTGTCAACAGGTGTAAACACATTTCCAGATTTATCGTTTTCGGAAGATGTTTCCTCTACCATTGTAAGGAACATTTTTACATTTTTAACCGCTTTTTGACTATGTGTGTTTAAAAATGTCATTGACAAGTCAAAATTTTGACCAGCCATTACTATAACAGGGTCGCATTTATATTCACTTACAATAATTTTAGGTTTGCTTTCTTTATCGTCTTTATCTTCTTCTTTGTCTTTTTTTGAGTTTATAACATTAACACCAGCGTAATGTTTAAAAGAATAGTCTTTTGAACCAATTTTATACTCTACATTAAACTCAATAGTATAATTTCTTGACGAGGCATTTCCTGTAGGTGCAAATGTAAATTTATAATTTTCAAACTCTCCAGCGGCAAGTTCTTTAGTTAAAACTGTGCTGTTGCTTTTTGGAACAATATTTCCGCCCTCGCCAAATTCTGACGCTGTTATGGTTAAATTTTCAGCCGGTCCATTGCCATAATTCTTTATACTAAACGTAACATCAAAATTTTGATTTACTTCGTATGTACCATT
>CATJUP010000019.1 GCA_949743655.1 uncultured Eubacteriales bacterium | reverse complement strand
TTATATGGGGTTTATTTTTTATTGATTTTTAATTGCAGTTAAAAAATCATATTAAAATATAAACTTGTGGTAAAGGGAGGATTTTGAATGGACACCCAATTTATATGGAATGAAGAAAATAATATAGGGGTAGACATTATTGATAAAGAACATCAAAGACTTTTTAATATTATAAACAAACTTTTTGCACTTAAAGAGGAAGGAAAAGACAGCCGAAGGACATGTTATGAAGGAATTAAATTTTTTAAAAGTCATGCTATAAAACATTTTGCTGACGAGGAAGAATACATGAAGTCTATTGGGTATGACGGTTATGAGCAGCATAAAAGTATACATGATAGCTTTAGGAAAAATACTCTTCCAACGCTTGAGAAGGAGCTTGAAAACACAAATTACTCGACCGATGCTGTAGAGCATTTTTTAGGAGTGTGTTCTGGCTGGCTTGTTGGTCATACACTTACTGAAGATGCAGCTATAACTGGAAAATCTGGAAGAAGATGGGAAAATCTTTTGCCAGATGAAGAAATAGACGCTATAAGAAAAGTTATTATTCAGCTTGTTTTTGATATGTTTCATCTTGAGTCTCAAATGATTAGCGATGTTTATGGCGGTGAAAAATTTGGAAATGGTATATATTACCGCTTAGTATATGGAAAAAAGAACGAGAAAAAGAAACAAGAGGTTATATTGGTTTTTGAAGAAAAACTGCTTATAAATACAGTTGGAAAAGTTATAGGTGTTCAAACAAATAAACTTGACAATATGTTGCTTCATGCTACAAGAATTACAGCTAAACAGTTTGTTTCTCGTATTATGAAACATTTGCAAAATATGGAAGGGTATGAATTAGAGGAAGAGAACCTATTGTCATATGAAAAGTTTAAAAAAGTATTTGAAAATGAAAAGTTTCAGGTAAGTTTGTTATTTAACACAAGTGGTTCGGGTTACTTTGCATATTGCGCTATAGCGCCGCATTTGCTTGAGGATACTATTTGTGGCGCTATTGAGCCTAAAAACGCCGTAAATGAAATTGAAAAATATCTTGCAGAAATAAAAGAAAGTGAAGGAACAAATAAAAAAATACTTGTTGTGGATGACTCATTAACTATTTGTCAAGGTATGAAACAGTTGCTTGAAAAAGATTATGAAGTTAATACAGCAAATTCTGGAGTAGCCGCTATTAGGGCTATTACATTAAATGTACCAGATTTGGTTTTGCTTGATTATGAAATGCCTGTTTGTGATGGAAGACAGACTTTAGAAATGCTTCGTTCTGAAAAGGCATTTGAGAATGTTCCAGTAATTTTTTTAACTGGAAGAAGAGACCCAGAAAGTATGATAAAAGTAATGCCTTTAAAACCGGCAGGTTATTTACTTAAAAACTCTAAATTAGAAGATATAAAAAAAGAAATTGATGATTTCTTTAAAAATAAAAACTCTTGAGAGTGATAGTTTTAAAGCCTTTTGCTTTTTACAAACTTATTAATAAAAACAATTTTAATATATTGTTGTAAGTTATAAATAATGTTTTTATAAGCAAAGGGCTTTATTTATAAGGAATGATTTTATGAAAAGAATGGCTAATTTTGAAAAAATATCATATGAACAGTTTTTAAATGATTTTAAATTTGACTGTGATTTAGAAAATGTATATAATAGCATGAAAATGCCTAAAAGAGCTACTAAAGGTTCGGCAGGATATGACTTTTATGCACCAATGGATATTGTTTTAAAACCAGACGAGACAATAGCTATACCAACATTAATACGTTGTAAAATGGCTGATGGTTGGGTACTTAAAATATATCCAAGAAGTGGTTTGGGATTTAAATATAGAGTTCAGCTTAATAATACTGTTGGTATTATAGACAGTGATTATTATTTTAGCGATAATGAGGGACATATAATTGTTAAAATAACAAATGACTCCAAAGAAAATAAAACAGTTAATATAAAACAAGGAGAGGGATTTGCCCAAGGTATTTTTGTTGAGTATGGTATAACATTTGATGATGATGTTGAAAACGAGAGGAATGGCGGTTTTGGCAGTACTACAAAATGTATGTGAAAGGGGCAGTTAATGAGAAAAATTATTATTACTCTTATTTTTTGTATGGCTTTTAGCACTAACGTTTTTGCGTATACAAACAGTTATGTTACAAAAGATTTATCTATAAAAGCGGATAAAGAGATTTTTGGAAGTGGTGCTCCAGAGATTGTAATAGAGGATTGTGACGATTTTGAGGATTATTCAGGTAATGTTGATTTTTTACTTATATTGAATAATGCCGAGTGGTTATATAGTGGCAGTGGCACTATAACAGAAGGCATAAATTATGATGTTTTAACATCTAAAGAATTAATAATTACAATAGATACTGATGTATATAACGCTGCTGATAGTATAAGGATACCTCTTTATACAAAACTAATTGACAGTGGTTTTGCAACTGTGACTATTGACGGGCGTTCATCGCCTGTATCTAATGACACATTTATATTTGCCCATGCAGGTTATCCTGATATGGAAATTAAAATTTCAGCATCTAAAAACGAGACAAACAAGTTTAATATAAGTATAAGCGATGATTACCCTTATCAAATTGTGGCAGGAAGAATTTATGAGCTTAAACTTAATAATGGTTTTAATTTTACTGGAGATGCCAATGTTGTTTATGTTGACGGGAAATTTAGTAATAAAACTGAGCTTTTATTTGACAAAAATAAAAGTTTGGCTTATATAAGTTTAAAATCAAAATCAGGTTCGGGTTCGGGAATTATAGAAATAAGTGATATAGGCATTGAACCTACAGAAAGAAGTTTGGCAGGGGAAATTGAGATTTCGATTTTGGCTATAAACACAAGCGGTTTTTCAAAAACAATTCATTTAGGAAATTATAACCCAAAAGAACCGGAAATTAATAATGACAGCAATAATACCGGCATAAGGTTTTATATAGGAAATGATGTTTATTATGTAAATGGTTTTATGTATAAAATGGATACAGCACCATATATAAATAAAAATGGTTATACTATGTTACCTTTAAGAGCGTTTGCTAACGCCATAGGAATTGATGATAATAAATTAAGCTGGAATGATAGTTTGAAATGTGTGAATATAAATTATAATGACAATAATATTACTGTGCCTGTTAAGCTG
>CATJUP010000018.1 GCA_949743655.1 uncultured Eubacteriales bacterium | reverse complement strand
AGGAAAGACGCGAAACAGTACTCAATAAAATGCTTGAATTAGGCTATATAACCCAAAGTGAGTATAATGAGGCTAAAAGTGAGGATATAACGGGCGCGCTTGTTGGTTTGGCAGAAACTAATGATGGAAATGGTTCTTATCATAACTATTTTGTAGACTCTGTAATAACTCAGCTTGCAGAACAGTTAATGAGAGAAAATAATATATCAAAACAGCAGGCTTATAACGCCATATACAGCGGTGGTTTAAAAATATATACTACATTAAATACATCAATGCAAGATACTCTTGAGAACTCTTTTGCTGACGACTCTCTTTTTCCTCCTAAATGCAATACTATCACCGCAAGCTACACCCTTTCTGTTTCTGATAATATAACAGGAGAACAGGAAAATATTTTCCGCGAAAGTATAGTAGCTAATGAGGACGAGGCTAATAGCTTTGCGCAAACTGTAAAAGATGAGGTTTTAAGTAATAACAAAACAATGATTTTAGATAAACTTACAGTTGCTAAATCTTTACAGGCGGCAATGGTAATTATGGATTATCACACCGGTCACGTTAAAGCTATAATAGGCGGTCGTGAAAAATCCGGTGATTTGGTATTTAACAGAGCCACTCAAGCATTAAGACAACCTGGCTCTTGCTTTAAAGTGCTTGCAGCTTATGCCCCTGCCATTGATTTAGGGCTTGTTATGCCTGGAACAGGTATAAGAGATGAGTATTTTGAGTATAATGGATGGGTTCCTAAAAATTGGTATAGCGGCGGCTACAGAGGTATGTCAACTGTTCGTGAAGGAATACAAGACTCTATGAATATACTTGCAGCTAAAGTAATTGTTGATGTTGGTGTTGAAACATCTTTGGATTATCTTGAAAACTTTGGCGTTACATCACTTGTAAGAGAACCTGATGAAAATGGAAATTCTGACAGAGAGGCTATAGCACTTGGAGGACTTACAAAAGGTATATCTGTATTGGAGCTTACAGCCGCTTACAGCGCAATAGCTAATGGCGGAACTTATATTACACCTGTATTCTACACAAAAGTTGTAGACCATGATGGTAACGTAATAATAGATAACACTAATCCTGAAAGCCATAGGGTTATAAAAGAAACAACTGCTTATATGCTTACAGACATGATGAAAGACGTAATAACTAAAGGTACAGGCGGATTGGCAAGATTTAGAAACATAAGTATGTCTCAGGCTGGTAAAACAGGTACAACAACTGACGATAAAGACTTATCTTTTGCAGGATATACACCTTATTACTGCGCCGCTATATGGATGGGATATGATAATCCTAAAAGAATGGAATATGACAAGAGCTATCATTTGCTTTTGTGGAGAGATGTAATGGAAAAAATCCACGAGGGTCTTTCGGACCCTGGATTTACAAGACCAGACGGCTTAACTACAAAAAGTATATGTTCCGCATCGGGAAAAACGCCTAACAGCTATTGTGCTAACGATTATTACGGAAACTCTATAGCTTCCGATTTATGTGCTGCCGAATATGTAGATAATAATGGAACATGTGATATTCATAATACATTTACTGTATGCTCTAAAACAGGAAAACTTCCTAACGAAAACTGTGAAACAATGTCTGTTGTGCTTGCTACTGAGGAAGAAAACGGCGCGTTTGTAATTAAAAATATTCCTTCAGAAATGCCGGAAGGAAAAATAAGTATAAATCTCAATGAAACTTGTACTGAGGAACACGCTCCTGATATATCAGAAGAAGGCGGTATATTTGGTCAAGAAAATAATAATGAGGGAGACAATAATAACTTTACCGAACCTAACGACCCTAATATACCAATATCGCCTATTACACCTGATAATAACATTAACGAGCCAACCGAGCCTAATGCTCCTAACGAAAACAACAATAATAACACACAAGAGCCACAAGAACCTGTTGTTACTCCACCGCCTGAAAATAACGTTTCAGCTCCTTCTGGAGATGATATATCAACTTTACCAGGAATATCTGACGAATAAAAAATTAGGGACGTTTAATACGTCCCTAATTTTAATGATATTAACAAAGAACCACTATTTTGTTTGGTGATGTCTGTGCTGGTATACTTCTTGTTGAGTCAGTATAAAATACAACTAAATTGTGTTCGGCTATATCGCCATTAAAATACTGACCATTTTGCATAAAAATAGGAGTATATCCATTTATGTTAAGCTGAAGTGTATTATCAGAGCTTATAAGAGCGCTGTTAAAATAATCAACTTTAATTTCTTGACTTCCTCGCCTGTTTTGAGGAACACCAACAACCGCTCTAAACTGTGGCGGATATATAAGAACAGCAGGAAGATTTGCATCATAAAAAAATGTACATCTCATTCCCTCTCTTAAAGGAATATTTTCAGTAAAGTATGTTGTGGAGTCAACAATAAAATCCGTAACTGTACCATCGTTTTTTATTAAACTAAAAAGTTTTACACATCCTCCATTACTAAAATCGGAAATACTTCTTATTATTCCGCTTATGGACATAAAAGCTGAATAGTTTTGCATTAAAACCACTTCCATAAAAATTTATAACTTATATTATGTTTTAAACTTCAAATATGTACTTATGATATTATAAGTGTAAATAGCGGAATTGTTATTATACAAAGTAAAGTTGATACAAATATAAACTTAGACGCTAATACAGCATCTCCGCCATATTGACCAGCAAAAAGAGCACAAAATCCCGCTACAGGCATTGAATGACCTATTACAAGTACAGCAAAAACCATATAATCATTTATAAATATTGAGGCAAATATATATACCAAAAAAGGTATAGCTATAAGTCTTAAAGCTGATACAACATATACCCTCCAATCGGTAAATACAACAGATATTTTATTTCCAGCAAGCAGCATTCCGCAGTATATCATGGCAAGCGGTGTTGTAATATTTCCCAAACCGCTTACAGCATTAGCTATTGATGACGGTAGTTTAATATTTGTAACAAACATAATTATACCAATTAATATAGAAACATTTATAGGAGTTATGAGCATACTTTTTATTGACATTTTTTGCTCTTTTTTGTCACCGTATTTTGATATTATATACACGCCATATGTATACGCAAATGTTGAAAATGCTAAATTAGCAAAAGCGGCATAAAACAAAGCCTCTTCACCAAAAACAGCGCTCATTACTGGCCAACCCATAAAACAATGATTTGGAAACACAACAGCAAATAGCCATACTCCAAGTGAACTTTTTGATATTTTAAACAATTTGCCCGATAGTACGCCTATTATTATGCTTAACACATACATAATAAGACTAACGCCATATATCATAGCCCCTCTTTTAAGTAGCTCAGGCGTGTAGCTTGTTTGAAAAGTATTAATTACAAGAGCTGGTAAAGATACACTCATAAGAAATTTTATGAGTCCACTTTCAAAATTTGAGTCAGTAATATTCTTATTTTTTATAATATACCCAACTAATATGTACAAAAACAATGTTATAAGTTTATCCATAACTGTAAAAAAAGCCGTCATAAAATCCCTCCAAAAAATACCCTCTAAAAAAATAAAAACACCTAAAATTAATAACCGCGCAGGGTATAGCGCGGTTTTATAAATTATAAATATTTTAATTTTTAAATTGTAATATGTCAATCTATTTTTTCAAATATAATTTCACCCTCTTTTTCTTTGGCTAATATT
>CATJUP010000017.1 GCA_949743655.1 uncultured Eubacteriales bacterium | reverse complement strand
TGCTCCTACTCTTACATTAAGCACATAATTATTAACACTGTCAATTTTATCTTTTATACTATAAAGCCTATTATATCTGTACCTTAAATCAAAAACATCAAAACTTTCTATAATAGGCATCATATATACAGTTTTATTAGAGTTTTTGTTTATATTAATTATAGAATTAATATAGTTTTTGGCATTGTCTGTTGAAAATTTAGGAAATATAAATCCTGTTATAATATCGGCACTTTTTTCAAACAAATTGTACAGCCTTTCCACTTGCTCAGCACGCCTTACCCTTACAAATATATTAGGCATGTAAAATTTATTCTCGGTATATTTACAATAGATTTTTTTAATCGTACTTAATAATATTCCTTCAGCTCTATTAACATCAAAATCACTTATAGAATCTTCCAAACAAAATGATATTGAGTATGGTTTGCTAAATTTTTCGTTTATAATACGTTCCGCTATTTCTGTATTATTTGCTGGTGTATAAAGCAAAGCCCCTACTTTGTAAGGCATGTAATCATTTGTACCTATCATTAATTATCATTCCTTTTGTCTATGTTATTTTTATTATATTAAAATAATTGTCGCATTTCAATATTTATGCTAAAATAATACAAAAAGGTGGGTGACATTAATTGAATATTAATTTTGATATAAATAAAAATGAAATATCATTAAAAGATTTTATTGACATTAATGTAAATTTAGCTGATTTAAAATATACATATTTTATAAGAAACATAGGTTATAACAATAAATATGAATACTTAAAATTAATTGAAAATAGTTACAGCGGAAGATGTTTAACAATAAAAAACTCACTTTACCAGCCTTCTTATGAAGAAAGCGTCAAATTTTCCAATATATACGACAATTTTACAGCTAACAATACAAATATTGGTTTTAGTTTTAATAACATTATAAACATTGATTTAGACGCTCTTTTAATTAAAAATTATAACGAGCTGATTGAAATTTTTAAAAGCTCTAAAAAATTCACATCAGAGTCAATAATAAAAAATTTTGGAAGTAAAATCATATTTTGGATAAATAAATATTTTCCTCTTTTGTTTAAAGACAGTGTTGCGCCTAAACTTATATATTGCGGAAATATAAAAGAACAGGAATACCTTTTTTTATATCTTCTTGCCAAAACTGGCTGTAATATTTTATATATAAATCCTGAGAAAGATATTCAGTTAGACAAAAAACTTTTAGAGCTATCATATGTTAAAGAATATTCTTTTAAGAGTAAAATAGAAATCCCAGATTTTGTTGAAAACAAAAAAATCGCACCTGTCACAAACAAAATTAAAATTCCGCCTCGACCAAACAGAAATCAAAACAATACTACCAATAACACAAATAATAATACAAATAACAATATTTTAGAATATGAGGAATTAGCTAAAAAAGCGTCATCAGTTGTAATGATAAACGTGTTTGAAAACAGCGAACGTATAAAAACTGGTTCTGGTGTAGTAATAGCACCAAATTACATAGTTACAAATTTTCATGTTATAAATGGCGGAACGAGCTACAGTATAAACATAGAAAACGACAGTAAAATTTATTTTACAAGCGAAATTGTTAAATATAATAAGAATTTAGACCTTGCCTTAATAAAAATAGATAAAACTATAACACCTATAAAATTATACACTGGTCAAAAAGATATTGTAAGGGGTCAAAAAGTTGTGGCTATAGGAAGCCCTTTAGGATTGTTTAATTCTGTTTCGGATGGTATAATAGCCGGCTTTAGAGAAATAAATAATGTAGCAATGATACAGTTTACAGCTCCAATATCTCATGGAAGCTCTGGCGGCGCACTTTTAAACATGAGCGGCGAGCTTATAGGAATAAGTACATCTGGTTTTGATGACGGGCAAAACATAAATTTTGCTGTAAGTTATAAAAGTATTATACCTTTTGTAAGAGGTTTTGTTAAAGTATAAATATTTTAGTATATGATTTAATAATTTAGTACCAGAAATATTGTAATTGACAATTACTATTGCCTATAATTAATACTAAACAATATAGATTTAGTTAGTGACTGTAAATATCAATATTTCAATAATTAAATTTATTCTTTTATAACCGGTGATTTTACATCTAAAAAGCCAACGAGAAAACTCGCTGGCTTTATAATTTTTTATTTTAATGTTCCATCACCAGCCATAAGCCTTGTCATTTCCTCAATTCTTTCAATAGGAAATGGCGGAACAGCTATAGGCTTCATAGCTATAGACATTAATTTTATTGGGTTATCGTCAGCCGCTATACGGTTTAACGAAAGTTTTCCACACCTACCACAACGATGTATACATGCCCATTCCCCATTTTTACGTACCCATATTGCTATTGGTTCCATAATTCCGCCGCAATCAGCCTCACGGTCGCCAGGTTCAATGTCAACATGAATACTGTTTAAACAATTTGGGCAATGGTTACGATGAAAGCTCCCAGTGCCTATAGGCGTTACAAGTCGCCCGCAAACATTACATTTAAAACTATCGTTACAAGCATGTGTTTTATAATAACCTTTTTTATATTGTTTTATTTTATTTTCTCTGTTCATTAATATTTTCCTCCTAAAAGTATAAATCCTTTTGGGAGGTCAGCGGAAGTTGATTTTTACGCAAACCTCCCGGTCAGCGCACAATCACATACCACAAATATTTTTTCATAAATTTATCCTCCTGTTTTACAAGAGAAAACTTGCCAAAATACCATAAAACAATATTTATTTTATTTAATTTTGAGCTGCTTTAGCTACTTCCTCAGCAAAGTTCTCTTCTTTTTTAGCAAGTCCCTCTCCTGTTTCATAACGTACAAAACGAGATATTTTAATAGGCGCTCCAACAGCTTTAGCCACAGAGTCAATATATTGCTGAACAGTCATATCTCCGTCTTTAACATAAGCCTGCTCTATAAGACAGAACTCTTTAAGCTCTTTTTTAAGTCTTCCAGTAACCATTTTCTCAAGTATATTAGCTGGTTTATTAGCATTTTTAGGGTCTTCTTGAGCTTGTTTAACAAGTATATCCATTTCATGGTCAATAAACTCTTGAGGAACATCCTCTTGAGCTATAAATTTTGGGTTAAGAGCAGCAATCTGCATAGCGATATTTTTTCCAAGCTCTTCAAGCTCTTCACACTCTTCATCGCATAAAACTTCTATAATAACACCAATTCTTCCAGCGCCGTGGATATATGAAACAAGTTTTCCGCTTGACTCTTTAACATATTTCTCATAACGTCTTATTTTAAGATTTTCACCTATAACAGCTACTTTTTGGCTTAATGCCTCGGCAACTGTAACAGTTTCATCATAATTCCATTTTTCAGCCAAAAATGCGTCAATATCAGCAGCCTCAGAAGATATAGCTTGTTTAGCTACTTGGTCAACATACTCTCTAAAAAGAGCGTTTTTAGCAACAAAGTCTGTTTCAGAGTTTACTTCAACAATAACACCTTTTTTATTACAGTCTGTAATATAAGCGTATACAATACCCTCAGCGGCAATACGTCCAGCCTTTTTAGCCGATGCCGCAAGACCTTTTTCTCTTAAATACTCTACAGCCTTTTCCATATCACCATCAGTTTCGGCGAGCGCTTTTTTACAGTCAAGCATACCTAC
>CATJUP010000016.1 GCA_949743655.1 uncultured Eubacteriales bacterium | reverse complement strand
TTTGTTTCCGTTTTCATCCCAGTAATAAGCCCTTATATAAGAATATCCATGTGGCTGGCTTGCGCTTGGCGCAAATCTTATAGTGTTTATTTCCTGTTTTGAGTCAAGAGTTATTATAGGACCATATCCGCCGCCGTCCCAGTTAAACCCACCTATATCCCATGAGCCAGAACTAAGGTATGTACTTTGGTTATCGTCCACAATATCAAACTCATTTTCAACGCTTCCGCCTTGTGTAAAGTATTGAACACTTGATATATGAGAAGTTTTAACTCCTGTTCCATTTGATGTGTTTATAAGTTTATATTTAGGCATCTGTACAGGCTTACTCTCAAGAACAACAGCCTCGTTTATTTGAGACGCCGGACTGTTACCTAAATGGTTATATCCCACAACATAAACCTGATATTTTTTTGATGGTTCTAAATTAGCTATTGTGTAACTTGTGGTTGTAATACCTAAAATTTCGGTGTATTCTGTTTCGCTGTCCTCTTTATAATACAAATTATAACCTTGAGTGTCTTTCATTTCTCTCCAAGACACATTTATAGATTCAGGTTTTCCTTCAGCTTTTACATATTCCGGCGCTGGAGGCAAAGATGTTGGTATAAGCTCTATAGATGTACTGTCAGAAAATGGGCTTTTCCAATTTCCGTTTACAGATTGCACTTTAACTGAATAAGTTTTGTATGTCTTTAATTTTCCGTCAAAATCACTTATAATAATATTTGGTGTAGCTGTTGAGTAATATTGTTCTTTTCCCTCGCATTCAACAGCTACGTTGTAACCTGCCACATTTACCTGTGGTTTCCACTCAACCGAAAAGCTCTCACTTCCAATTTGCTCAATTTTTGTTATAGTAGGAATATTAAGCTCTGGTTCTGGTATTCTATCCTGTAAATTATTCAAAAACTCAACTGTAGCTATATCAACAAGCAATTCACTTGATGAGCCAGTTATATTTATTGTAACTTTTTTTACTGCTATTTGTCTTCCTATATTTACAATAATAGTGCCATCACTTTCAACAGTAGTATCTACTTTAGTACCTACAGCAGCAGTACGTACGTTGTACAAATCTCCGCTATCGGCTAAATTTTCATTGTAACCTACAACTTCAGCCTCATAAGTGTTTCCGTCTGTATCTTCAACAATTATTTTAGCATCTGTTATAATATTATTAGAATTAGCTGGAGGTGTTATAACAACAGCGTTTGCCATGTTAGCAATGCTATTATCAGCTACACTTATATCAATAGTAACAGGTGTATCGCTTGATATTTTGCCGCCATTAGTCAATCCAAACTGAACGTATCCTGTCTTTTTTTCAACTAAATCTTTTAAACTTTTTCCATTTGTTATTGTAGCGTCAGTATTAACATTAATACTGTCAAATGTGTCTGTTGGTATTATGTATAATGGTTTAGCTATTACATTAGCCCCATAATTAAGAGTTATATATGTTAAATCTGCTATATTTAGTTTTCCATCACCATTTAAATCATAATCTGCATTGTACTCGTTGCTGTCAATAGCATTAAACATTAAATCTTTATCATTTTCATCTATTGTATTATCGCCATTTATATCTCCTACTGCCATTACTCCTTGTTTAAACTTATCTTCAACATTGTTATTAACCATTTGGCTATTGTTTAAAGACAGTGTTAAATTATAAGGCGTTATTTCTACTTCGTCCTCGTATGTAACATAATTCTTAGCCGAAATTTCAAGTTTATATTTTCCAACTGGTATATTTTCTATTTTTCCTTTTACTTTGTTATCAACAACAGTTGAAAACTCATCTGTTATAACATCTGAGCCATTCAAAGCTGACAATTTAACTAAAAAGTTATTTTCACTTGACGGCATTTCCAAATTAATATCTATACTCATGTCGCCTGTGTTTTTGTTTTCTTGAGCAAATACATATGGTGTCGACTGCATAACCATTGTAAGTGCAAGAAAAAGCGGTATTGTTTGTTTCTTTTTCATAACTATTCTCCTTAAAAATAAATTTATAAATTATTTCCTACTTAAATAATAATATTACCATAAATATGAAAAAATTAGAAGTCATTATTTAAAAATTTATTTTACATTTATTAACATTTTGTTTATAATAAACATTAAATAAAACAACAAAAGGAGCGCTTTATAAATGGAAACATTATTTGAAAAATACAAAAATCACAAAAAAATAATAGGAACTTTAACTCATATTAAAAGCGCCGCCGCCATAGAGGCTTTGGGCTATACAGGCGTTGATTTTGTAATGTTCGATATGGAGCATTCGCCTTTAAGCATAAACGAGCTTTCAAGCTATATAACTGCTTCTTCGGCGGCTAATATTTCTTCTATTGTAAGGGTAAGCGAAGGCAAGAGAGAACACATACTTCATGCGCTTGATATTGGCGCTGATGCTGTAATCGTTCCTTCTATAACAAATGCACAGCAAGTAAAAGAAATAATAAAATACGCAAAATTCAGCCCTATTGGAGAGCGTGGCTATTGTATGTCAAGATCAGGCGGCTGGGGTTTTGCGCCTCAAAGCTGTAACGGACTTAAAAACTATATGGCTCACTGCAATCAAAACACAATGCTTATACCTCAGTGTGAAACTGTAGGCTGTGTTGATAATATATACGAAATAACTTCTCTTAATGGTGTTGACGGAATACTAATTGGTCCTTACGACCTTTCTATAGATATGGGTATAGCTGGAGAGTTTGATAACCCAAAATTTATAACAGCTATAAACAAAATAATAGATGCCTGCAAAAAAAATAACAAAATGCTCATAAACTTTGCTGGAGACACAGACACAGCCATAAAATATTTTAACGATGGTTTTGACGCCATACTTTTTGGTATAGACATAATAATGTACATAAATAATTATAAAAACGCGTTGAACGTCATAAAAGAAAACATTTAAATTTTAAAAATTGTTGTATAACAAATTTTTATGTTATATAATTGATTATAACAATTTTTAGGGAGTGTCAAACGCCATGTTTTGTCGCAATTGTGGGGCAAGTATCGCGGAAGGTTCATCGATTTGTCGTTTTTGTGGTTGTAAGCAAGAAAATGTTATATTAACGCAAAATAATGATACCGAAAAATTAAATTATAACACACTTTGTATTGTTGGTTTGATTATATCAACACTTGGTATATTTGGAATTGTCGGCTTAATAATATCAATAATTGGATTAAGAGATTGCAAAAAGAAAAATCAAAAAGGCAAAATAATAGCTATTGTTGGTATTGTCAGAAGCTTTTTCTCAACATTTTTTGAGGCTATACTTATTGTTAATATTTTGTATGGTATTTTTAATGTAATATAATACAAAATCAATATAAAAATGGGGTGGAAATTATGTATTGCAAAAATTGTGGCGTGGAGTTAAAAGACGGTGTAGCTTTTTGTAATAATTGCGGTCAGAAACAAGACAGTGTTATAACGGAACAAGATAACGACTCCTATAGTAAAACTGGTTATAATACAAT
>CATJUP010000015.1 GCA_949743655.1 uncultured Eubacteriales bacterium | reverse complement strand
GCCTTTAATTACTTTTGTATGAAAAAGTTGTAAACATACAACAAGTATATTTCTTATTATAAATAATTTTTGGAATTAAAGAGATAATGTAAAAAATAACTATCGCTTTTTAACGATAGTTATTTTAAAGCACTTTATTAAATTGTAAAATATTTATTTAAGCCTCTTGAGACTGTGAGAAAATAAGTATATTTTCGGAAGTAAGTTTATAGTCTTCTTCAACCTGTGGAAGAAGTGTTATAGCTTCTTCTATTTGACCATTTCTTAAAGCCTCGGTTATTTTTTCTGTTGATTTTGAGAGTCTTTCAAAACTTAAATTTTGACATATTCCTTTAAGTGTGTGTGCCGCCATAAAAGCCTTTTCGGTATCTTTGTCGGCTATTGATTTAACAAGTAAATCAAAACTTGTATCGTTTAAAAATTTTATGACAAACTTAGTAATCATTTGTTCTCGGCGCATACGGTTTAAAACCTCATCATAATTACCTTCTATAGCGCTGTAAAGCTCAGTTAATGTCATTTTAATACCCCCTTTTTTTATTTTTTTCTAATCATTTTCATCAGCCTCATCAATATCAGAAATTACAGAAAGTATATCTTTCATTGAACTGTTGTAGAAAGAATAATGGTTACGACCATTTCTTTTTACAGAATAAAGTGCTTGGTCAGCTTGGTGCAAAAGCAATGTATAATCTTCTTCTGCTTTATTAGTTTTGGCTACACCCATACTTATTGATATTTCAAAACCATTGTACGTACCACAAAGTGAATTAAAAATACGTTCTATAATTATATCAGGCTCTACTTGACATTCCATAAATATTAAAAATTCGTCTCCGCCTATTCTTGCTACAATGTCATTATTACGTATAGAATTGCTTAATTTTGACGCTGTATGCTGAAGCACTTCATTTCCAAATATATGACCATATTGGTCGTTAGCCATTTTAAAATGGTCTAAATCAAACATAACCATTAAATATTGTCCTTTAGGCGGGTTTTTAAGTCTTTCTTTTATGTATCTTGATGCGGCATCGTGATTAAGAAGCCCTGTAAGAGCATCATGAGAGGCTTTAAGTTGTAAATCTGTTAAACGCATATGTTCCTCATGAATATCTATTACTTTTCCAACAAACCCTTCATATTTAGCAGACTCCTCAACAGACCATAAAGACCTGCATATAAAACGATGATAACGCATTTTGTCATTAATATTAATTTCACACTCATATTGCAATGATGGATGCTCTGGTGTTGAGTTTTTAATTAGATTAAAAAGTGTGTCAACATTGTTTTTACCCACAACAGAAATAAAATTTTTATCATCTTCAGGGTTCATTATTATCTCGCCCAAATTAAGTCTTTTAGCTCCCTGCTCGGATATAGTAAGCATAGGAGGTTCATTTGTATACTCGATTTGTATTTCATCAGACATAGACGCAAAAAACTGATATTTAGCTCTTTCACGTTCGTGCAACTGAAGTGTTCTTTCTGATATTGACAGCTCATCATAATGAGTCATTTCTTCAACCATGTTATGTATAGCTTTTTGGTCTCTGTGGTCTAATGAGTTTACTTTAAGTTCTGTTCTTATGCTATCAGAAATATCAGACAAACATTCTAAAAGAATAGGGTTAAACGCGCCGCACTCGCCATTAAATATCATTTCAATAGCTTTTTCGTGTGAGAAGGCTTTTTTATAAACTCTTTCGCTTGTAAGCGCATCATAAACATCTGCAAGCGCTACTACCTGTGCTGATATTGGTATCTTTTCGCCTTTAAGCCCGTCAGGGTAACCTCTTCCGTCATAACGCTCGTGATGCCAGCGGCATATTTTGTATGCAGTTTTCACAAGTTCCGAATTATGCTGATTAAAAGGAAGATTATCAAGCATGTCGGCTCCGGCTATAGAGTGAGTTTTCATTATTTCAAATTCCTCGTTTGTAAGCCTGCCAGGCTTATTTAATATCTCGCCTGGAATTGAGAGTTTTCCTATATCATGTAATGATGACGCTGTTGTTATAAGCGATATTTCTGAGTAAGTTAAATTATAACGGTCTGTTTTTCTAACAAGAGCTTTTAATAAAAGCTCTGTCAAAGTATTTATATGCAGTACATGTAAGCCGCTTTCACCATTATGAAACTCTACTATATGGCTTAGTATAAGTATCATAAGATTGCTGTTTTTTTCTTTCTCATAAATTTGGTCAGCAACCATATCAACTAACTTGCGTTGTTTTGAGTAAAGCATTATTGTGTTTATAACACGATGATGAACAATCATAGCATCAAAAGGACGGTTAATAAAATCTGTAACACCTAATTGATAGGCCCTTTCAATATAAGATGGTGAGTTTTCGGCAGAGATTGTTATAACAGGAATATCTTCAATCCAGTGATATTTATTCATAACAGCCAATAACTCAAAGCCATCCATGTTTGGCATAACTATATCTAATAAAACAAGAGATATGTCAACACCTATATCTTGCAAAATTTTCATAGCCTGAAGTCCATCAGCGGCTTCAACAATTTCGTAATCATCTTTGAGCATATCAGAAAGTATAGCACGGTTCATTTCTGAGTCATCAACAATAAGTATTTTTTGTCGATTGTGAGTATTTTTGCCCAAAGAAAGTCACCTCCTTAAATCAGATATTTTATTATCTGCGTTAATATATAACAATAATATCATGCGTTTTTAAACGGGTCAAGGACAAGAGCGCATTAGATATTAATATTTTCAGTTATATCAAAAAAATATGTTTTATAAAGCAGTAAACATATTTACAAATTAATCATTTTATAGTATCATACAAATAAATATTTAGCTTAAAATAAAGGAGGTTTTTAATGTGAAAAAGTTATTTTCAACGATAGTTTTATGTGTTGTTTTTTCTTTAGGCATATGTGCCTACGCTATTTCGTCAGTAAATGCTTCAGCGGTTATAAGACCTGACATTAATGTTTTAGTAAATGGTGAAACTAAATATTTTAAAAGCGCTGACGGGAATTATGTGTATCCTTTAATATATAAAGACTCAACATATCTGCCAATAAGGGCTATGGGAGAGGTTACAGGTAAAAACATAAACTGGGACGAAAATACTAAAACAATTAAACTTTATGGCAAAAAAGAACAAAGTCAAAACACAGTATCAAAGCCTAATTATACAGCGTCAAAAACTGTTAAAGTTCAAGAAAGAACCGACTTTACAGTTATGCTTGAAGACAAAAAGTGTGATTTTACAGATAGTAAAGGTAATAAAATTTATCCTTTGCTTTACAATGGTTCTGCATATCTTCCTTTAAGAAGCATAGGTTCTATAATAGGCGGAACAGTTGATTGGGCTGATAATACAGTATACTTAAATTTTGACAGTTTTACTGTAGATCGGAAGAGCGT
>CATJUP010000014.1 GCA_949743655.1 uncultured Eubacteriales bacterium | reverse complement strand
GTGTCGATAGAGTATTTTAATTGCGCTGAGAGCGCTGAAATAGGCGGAGACTACTATATAACACTAAGTTTGAGACAGTACAAGCCATTGCCTAAATTACAGCTAAAAGAAAGCCCTTACGGCGGGGATGAGATAAAAAAGAAAAATACCGCATATGTGACTAATAAGGAGAAAGAGAATTTTGAAAACAGAACAAGAGCTAAATTGAAAGTAACTCAAAATCAAAAAACATATTTTTTGTCATTTGAAGATAAACCGCAAGGCGGGTTAGCGCATATTTCGGGGGAGTATGAGGAAAATTTATCAAATTTAGAGAAACAGGATTTTGCTGTAAAAATAGTTTATGGTGATAATTGGGTGTTTGAAGATGTTTATATGGTAAGTTTTGGAGAAAATTATTATGTGCCAATGAAGGAAATAAAGAAGTTTTTTAAGGGAAGCGAACAATTAGATTACAGTGATGAGAATGATATAAATATAATTAAAAATGGCAAAGAGCTTAAAATTGCCATAACACGAAAAGGAAATGCCGGAATGGCTAAGGCAAGGGAAAAAGAAAAAGGTATAAATTACGATTTGGGAAGTTTTTCGTGGGTAAAAATTGATGGAAAAATATATCTAAACATTAATAAATTTGTGTATTTTTACAATAAAGTGTTTGATACGGCTTATGTTGTGGCTGAGAATGAAAGAATAACCAAAGAAATGATGAGAAAGTTTGGGTGGGATATATCAGACCCGGGTTTGGCTGATTTGAATAGAGCGTTAAAAAAGTACGAGATAAATGATACAAACAGCATAATAATGTTTATGGCTACATGCGCGCATGAGAGTGAAAAAGGTATATATACTATTGAGATACTTGATAATGGAGAGGTAGTTGGTGAGAATTATGATGTATATGACCGCGGCGCTGGGTACATTCAACTAACAGGCAGAAATCTCCATTTAAAATTTCTTAAAAGTATGGACGACCCTTTTAGCGGTATAGAGACAGCGGAGTATATAGCCAATAAATATCCATGGGAAGCGTCTGCTTATTATTGGACACATATAAAAAATTTGGCGGAGAATACATGTACACCAAATGAATATATAGAAAAATTTGGAGGAAGTACAGGTGTGTATCTTATGGTAGAATTTGCTGTAAATAGTTGGCCAGATAAAGTTAATTTTAAAAAAGAGGATTATGATGGTGAATATGAAGAATCTAATCAAGTTTTACAGGCGATAAGAGACGGTAAAGAAAACTGGTATGTAGAAAATAATACACTATATATAATTAGATACTATGGTGAAAATAATGAAAAAAGTAAATTTATAGAATATTCTAGAGCCCCTTTTCATTGGGATAGAAGAAAGGAGAAATATTATGAAGCAAGAGAAATATTTAAATAAAATTATTATTTGTATACTTTGTTTTGTATTTGCTGGCTGTGCGGTTAACAAAAATGTTGAAGAAAATACTGAAAGCGAAATTACGAATACTGTTGAGAGCGAAAATATTAATAAAGCTAAAAGGGATTCTTCTTATAAAATAGAGATTGTTAATACAGCTGATATATATGAATTAAAAGTACAAGATTTACCATGGTTTGAAACATTTAATTTTAATGTTATTGAAACTCACACTAAAGCTGACTCGGCAATACTTGAGGCTGTAACAGGCTGGCTAAATGTAGTGTATACAGATGAGATTGATTTTAGTGACTCAACGTATTTGGACATTATGTGCCATTCGGATAAATATCTTTCATTTTGCAACACGTTTGAAAACAGTAGTCCGCCTTGCCGTTATAATTTGTATCAGCGTGATTACATAACAATAGACATGACAACAGGAGAAAGAGTGTTTTTAGACGATTTGGTAGAACTTAACGAAGATTTTATAAAATGTCTGAAATATAACAAAAACAAATTGGCTAAGCCAGGTGGCATGGGCAGAGGGATATCAAGAACATTAGATAATAATACTCCTGAGGAGATATTAGAAAAACTTCAAGAGTGTACGGTAACAAATGAGGATTATCTTAATTCTGGCTATATATGTCCTATTCTTTATAATGGAAAAGAACCTTCAGATTACACTACTAAATATACGGCTCTTTTGATGAAAGCGTCATTTTATTTAGAAGAGGGAAGGCTAATAATAGTTATACCAGAAAATATATTGCCAACGACTTTAGGTATAATAAACATAAGTGTTGATGACATAGAGCCATTTTTGAAAGTGGAAAAGTGGTAAAGTAATATAAAGGGTGGGAAAATTGGCGGGAATATAAATTTTGTTTAAAGCAGAATGAGGGTATACAATGAAACGAAGAGAATATTTAAATAAAATTATGATTTGTGTTTTAGTTGTTTCAACATTGGTGGGATGTGTGGGATGTGAAGTTAATGAAAAGAATGGTAAGAGTATTAATAATTGCTATGTAAATAAGGAAAATAATGAAAATGTAGGCAATGATAAAAAGTTAAATGAAATAGATTTAGATAATATTAAAATAAGTTTAGATGATGTAAAAAATTATGAAAATTATTACGCAATAAGGATTATAAATACTCGGGAAGCAGGAGGATTGTCCAATTTAGAATGGTATGATAGATTTAATTTTGATATTGTTCAAGTATGTGACATGGAAGACGAAAAGGTTCAACAAAAAATCAGGAATACAATACAAAAAGCCATGACAGGATGGATAGAAAGAGCTTATGGAAAAAGCAAACCTGTATCTACAGATTTAACAATTACGTATAATTCTAACAGGTATCTTTCATTTTATAACAGAATGAAATTTACTTATAGTAATAGTATAGGATGGTTTCTTGATTGTGTTACGATAGATATGAAAACAGGAGAACAAGTATTATTAGATGATTTAATAGAACTTAATGAGGATTTTGCGGAATATATAAAATATAACCAAAACAAACTGATTATACCGAAACATATGTGGGAAATAATACCCGAAGTTTTAGACGAGGAAAGCCCACAGGAAATATTTGAGAGATTTAAAGAATGTACATTTACATCAGATGAGTTTTTAGATTATGTTGATTACACAGACTATAGGGATAGACTTCCATACAAAGCTAAATTAGGTGACCTTATATGGAGAGCGAATTTCTTTTTAAAAGATGGAAGGCTTGTGATAGTTGTGCCTTATGGTGTATTACCATGTGCAAATGGTATTATAGATATAAGTGTTGATGATATAGAGCCATTTTTGAAGGTAGAAAAGTGGTAAATATATATTAATTATTATAAAGAGATTTAATT
>CATJUP010000013.1 GCA_949743655.1 uncultured Eubacteriales bacterium | reverse complement strand
GGGGAGATACCACACTAATTGGCTGAATATGCTCTACCCAAGACTTAGGCTTGCGGCAAACCTTTTGAAAGATGACGGGGTGTGCTTTATATCAATAGATGATAATGAAGTTGACAACCTCAAAAAGATTTGCAACGAAGTGTTTGGGGAGGAGAATTTTGTTGCATGTATTTTGTGGAAAAGAAAAAAAGAAATTTCCAATGACTCAAAAAATGTAGCGATACAGGGTGAATATATTTTTGTTTATCGAAAATCGTATAATTTTCAATTAAGTTTTGAAGGTTTATCAGAAAAATATTTAAAAGAATTTTATAATGAACCTAACAATCAATTTCCTCTTGGGAAATGGAGACCAGCTCCAATAACAGTTTCAAAGGGACTAAAAGGAGGGGGATATAAATATGATATTGTTACACCAACAGGAAAAGTTCATAATAGAATTTGGGCATATCCAGAGGAAAGTTTTAAAAATCTATTAAATAATAATCGAGTTTATTTTGGAAAAGATAATAATGGATTACCGCAAAAAGTTATATATGCGAATGAGAGTAATGGACAACCGACTACAAATTATTGGGATGATGTTGCTACAAATAAAGAAGGGAAAAAGGAAATTTTAGATTTGTTTGGCGAAAATTATTTTGATACTCCAAAACCCGTTTCACTTGTAAAAAAAATGTTGAGTTTAGCGACTGAATTAAACTCTAACGATATTATCATTGACTTCTTTAGCGGGAGCGCCACAACCGCCCATGCCGTAATGAAGTTAAACGCTGAGGACTGTGGCAACCGCCGCTTCATAATGGTGCAGCTTCCCGAACTGTGTGACGAGAAAAGTGAAGCGTACAAAGCCGGCTACAAAAACATATGCGAAATAGGCAAAGAGCGTATTCGCCGCGCTGGAAAGAAAATATTAGCCGAGTGGAAAGAAAAACAAACACAAATAAAAATTGGCGAAAACGAAGAAGCCGCCCCGCCGGACACAGGTTTCAAAGTGTTTAAACTGGACACATCAAACATATCTGCCTGGGACACAGAGGCATACAGCAATGAAAGCCATGACATGCTCCAAAAGCGAATAGACGAGTTCCTTGAAGGAGTAAAGCCTAAGCGTACCGCGCTTGACGTAGTGTTCGAGATTATGCTGAAAACCGGTATAGCAATTACAGAAAGCGTGGAAGAAATTGAAATTAACGGAAGAACTGTTTACAGTGTCAGCGATGCGCTAATTTTAGTCTGTCTTTTTGAGAATGTTAAAACAGAAGATGTGGAAGAAATGGCGGAATATACTCCAGCATACATAGTGTTTGGCAAAAACAGTTTCGCCAGTGTAAGTGATTTGAAAAATGCCGAAATAGCGCTGAAGGACACAGGAATTGATATAAAGTTCTTCTAAGAAGGAAATTAAATTTATGGCTGTTAAAAGTGTGTCTATTCGGGACGTTCGGTAAACAGCCATGTTCTTGTTTTAATAAGAGAAAATATAAAGGCTTTTGAAATAAAAAATTGAGATATTTAAAGAAGATATAAAACCCGAAATAAATGTAAAACCTTCGCGAAAATAACATATTATTTTTTAAATTTTTATAAACCCCTTAAATGAGGGGTTATTTTTATTTGTTTAAAACTATACTTTAGGTAAAAATAACATGGAAAAATTAACTTATATATAGTATAATATTAATAATATATTTTTAGTTAGGAGTTATACACATGAGTAATATGAATGATATAAATACAAAAGAACTGGGACTTTTTGAACTGTTTGGTACTGGCTGGGACATATTTAGAAGTAATATGTCAGTATTTATTAAAATATCTTTTATTGTTGGTTTACCTATAAGTATTATTCTTTCGTATTTAAACAGTATATATGCTAAAGTATTGACAGATATAATTAACACTTATGGATATGATAAAATTTTTGATATTATGTATTCACCGGAATATATAAAAAATTTTTCAACATTAAGTATTATTATGGTGGCGGCACAGTGTATTTTTATGCCTCTTGTAATAATGGCTGTTGCAGACGCCGCTAAAGACAGTTTAAACGGACTAAACGTAAGTGCTAAAAAATCTATACTAAATTCAGTATCTAAAGGAGGCACTGTTTTATTGGCGTCTATTATAAGCACAGTGCTTATATTTTTAGGTTTGTCATTCTTTTTTATACCAGGCATTGTTTTGTATATTTTGTTTTATTTTTTTGCTTACACTATTATATATGAAGATGCTAATGTGTTTGGCTCGCTTTTTAAAAGTAAAAAAATAGCAGTTTCTTTTGGTTTTAAATTGCCGTCTTATATAATTTTTGTTAGCTTGTTTAGAGTTATTTTAAATAACATTTTAAGTTTTTTGTTTGGCGGATTAGGTGTTTTTTTAGTAGGTGATGTTTTAGTTAATATATTACTGATATGTGTATATAGCTATTTTATATGCGTTTCTTCAGTTATGTATATAAACAGAAAGGCATTGTATTTAAAAAAGCAAAACAATATGTATTAAAATATTAGGGGGAGATAATATTGTCATTAGGTATTACAAAATACAAAGAAAAAGATTATAAATATTTAAAACTTCTCTCAAAAAAATACTCAAACATAAACAGCGCGAGTACTGAGATTATTAATCTTCAAGCCATACTTAATCTTCCAAAAGGCACAG
>CATJUP010000012.1 GCA_949743655.1 uncultured Eubacteriales bacterium | reverse complement strand
CTTACAAGCAGGATGTCACAGGTTCGAGCCCTGTAATTCCCCTTGACAGCCTTTGAGTTTTCAAAGGCTTAATTTTTTTATAATAAAATGATTTTGAAATAGAGGAGCTTAATTTGATTAGAAAAGCCATTTTAAATGATGTGAAAAATATATTTGATGTATATTTAAATGCTGTAACAAAACTTAAAAAAGAGGGTATAGAGCAGTGGGACGAGATATATCCAGATATTAATACTGTAAAAAATGATGTTCAAAAGGGCGAGATGTATGTTATGGTTATTAATGGTCATATAGCTGCTGCCGGAGTTATAAACGACTATACTGAAGATTATGAAAACGGTAATTGGAAATATGACGACTATAGAGTTATACATAGACTTTGTGTTAATACATATTACCAAAACATGGGATTTGGCAAAAAAATGCTTGAGTATATTGAGGACGAAATTAAAAAAATGGGTTTTAAGTCTGTGAGAATAGATGTTTTTCCAAAAAACACAGTGGCTGTTAATATGTATGAAAACGCGGGCTATAAATGTGTGGGAAGAGTTGAATACAGAAAAGGCACTTTTTTACTCTATGAAAAGCCGCTTTAAATATATAGTTTGATTTTTATTCTAAAAAAAGACCCGAAAAATTCGAGTCTTTTTTTATTTACTGCTTTGTTGCTTTAATTACTGTTTATTTGTTTTGTTTGTCTTTTCTGTTTTTTGAGTTTTGTCTGATTTTTGACTGTTTTGTTTTTCTGTGTCAAAGTTATATTCCTGAGCAAATTCTGTTCTTTTCATATCTTTTTCTGTTCTTTTGTCAGTTCTTTTATCTGTTTTCTTTTCCACTTTAGCTCGCTCCTTTTTAATATCAAATTTTAATTTGATTTGTTATTGCAATTATAGTATCTTCTTAATTTATTTTTTTATTCAGTATTAGCAGTGGTTATTATTTCAAAAAATATATAAAATTTTTATTTTTTATGTTATAATAAAATAATATATTTTTGAAAGGCTTTATTTATTAAAAAAGCGGAGTTGATTTTTGATGTATGGTTTTTTTCGTGTAGGAGCGGCTGTTCCAAAACTTAAAGTAGCTGATTGTGAGTATAATACAAAACAAATTTTAAAAATTGTTAATGACGCTGAAAAGCAAAATATTAAAGTTATTGTTTTTCCAGAGCTTTGTATAAGCTCTTATACTTGCGGAGACCTTTTTTTTCAAAATATTTTGATTAACGAATGTGAAAATTCGTTATATAAAATATTAGAAAAAACAGCGGGATTAAATATGTTTATAATTGTCGGTATTCCGGTTATGGCGGGTTTTGAAATGTTTAACTGTGCTGCTGTTATTAACAAAGGAAAAATACTTGCGGTTATACCAAAAACATATATACCAAATTACGGCGAATTTTATGAGAAAAGATGGTTCTCTTCAGCGGCAGAACTTTGTGAGAAAAAAATTGTTTTATGCGATCAAAGTGTGCCTATAGGAACAAAAATATTGTTTAGAGACGAGAAAAAACCTGAATATACATTTGGTGTTGAAATTTGTGAAGATTTGTGGAGTCCTATACCGCCATCGTCATATTACGCTTTAAATGGGGCTTCTGTTATATTTAATCTTTCGGCAAGCAATGAGCTTGTTGCAAAAAATGAGTATAGGCGTTCTCTTGTATCTGGTCAGTCGGCATCAGCCATATGCGGATATGTATATGCCTCGGCAGGTGTAGGGGAGTCAACGCAAGATGTGGTTTTCAGCGGACATGCCTTAATTTGCGAAAACGGTTCTGTACTTGAAGAAAGCAAACGCTTTTTGCGTGAAAACCAGTTTATATATTGCGATTTAGATGTTGAGAAAATTTATAACGACAGAAAAAAGAATAAAAACTTTAGTAATTTAATGAGTTTTGATAAAAATGAGAATTACAGTTATATAAACATAGATATAGATGATTGGAATGAAAGTGATATTAAAAGAAATTTGAAAAGAATGCCTTTTGTGCCAGAAAATAATTATATGCTTAATGAAAGATGTGAGGATATATTTAATATTCAGGTTGCAGGGCTTGTTAAAAGATTAGAGCATACACAGGCTAAATCTATTGTTGTTGGAATTTCTGGAGGGCTTGACTCTACACTTGCTTTGCTTGTTGCTGTAAAGTCTTGTGATATTTTGGGTTTTGACAGAAGTACAGTGTTGGGCGTTACAATGCCGGGATTTGGAACAACTGACAGAACATATAAAAATGCTGTTAATTTAATGAAATCTCTTAATGTTTCAATAGAGGAAATTTCAATTAAAAATGCGTCTTTATTACATTTTAAAGATATAAAACATGACGCTAATAAACATGATGTCACATATGAAAATACTCAAGCAAGAGAAAGAACTCAAATACTTATGGATTTAGCTAACAAACATAATGGTATGGTTGTTGGAACAGGAGACCTTTCGGAGCTTGCTCTTGGTTGGGCTACTTATAATGGTGACCATATGTCAATGTATGGGGTAAACGCTGGTGTTCCAAAAACACTTGTGCGTGTGCTTGTTAAGCACGTTGCTGAAAGTGGATTTATAGATGATTATTCTAAAAATATATTGTTTGATGTATTAAATACTCCAGTTAGTCCAGAGCTTTTGCCGCCTGATGAAAATGGAGAGATAAAACAAAAGACTGAAAATATAGTTGGACCTTATGAGTTACATGACTTCTTTTTGTATTATGTGGTAAGGTTTGGTTTTTCGCCTTCAAAAATTATGTTTCTTGCAGAAAACGCTTTTAAAGGCGTTTTTGAAAAAGAGGAAATTTTAAAATGGCTTAAAAATTTTTATAAAAGATTTTTTTCTCAGCAATTTAAGAGGTCATGCCTTCCGGATGGACCTAAAGTTGGTACAATTAATTTGTCACCAAGGGGTGATTGGCGTATGCCAAGTGACGCAGTAAGCAGTATTTGGATTGAGGAAATTGAGAAAATTTAGGGGTTTTTGGTATATATTAAAAAAATTTCCAAAAAATATGAAAAAAGGTATTGACAAAAAGTAAAAAAGTAGTATAATACTAACTTGTCCGCGGGGGAAAGAGAAGAAGAGAAATAACGCGGGAGAGAAGCACTATGAGGAATAAATGAATAGATAGAGTCAATACAAAGAGAGAGAAAAAAAGGAAAAAAATAATAAAAAAAGGT
>CATJUP010000011.1 GCA_949743655.1 uncultured Eubacteriales bacterium | reverse complement strand
TTATTAAAACTCACCAAAGAGCAAACGCCAAAGCGTCTGCTCTTTATTGATTTCAATTTAATATACTTTGTTTACCTGATAAGACATTTTGTCATTTCCAAACCTTAATTTAAGTATCCTAAAATCTTTGTTAATACTTCCATTTTGCAGCCACATAGAAGGTAAGTTTATATATTGTATTCCATCTTTAACACTCGACCAATAAGCCGTTGATGACGCTGATACAACAATTACCTCTCTTTCTAAATCCTCTATATATTTAAGAGCACTTTTAAATAGTTCTCCTTCCCTCTCATCATCAAAGTTAGAAGGCGATACATCTGTAAGTATAACAACAAATTTATTAGGTGACATCAGTATATCATTTTCAAATCTTTGCCATTGTTCATCATATGTGCTTTTAAAACCTCCGTTTTTAGCTGTCATATTAACAAAAGTAACATTATCTTTGTAATATACCGAATATCCATCGTTCCAGCGTATAACCTCTGTACTGTCACCAAATGAAATATCGCTTTTTCCTGCGTAAACAGATATATCAGCATTTGTCTGCAAAATGCCATGAACAGTTTTTCTTTCTTTGTCATATAAAGCTGTGTCATTAACATTTCCGCTTGATACTGCGCCGGCAATGTTTACATAATAATATCCTTGCTGTTTTGAGTTAAAATCAGCGTCCGAAGCTGAAACATTTCTTGGAACTTCAATATTTGACTCTACAGGATAAATTCCACGCAAGTTATCAAAATACATAACTTTTTGCTCTGTGTCACTGTTTGATATGGCGGCTACATAAATTGTTTTTAAAGTTATAGGATAACTTACATTAGGAATGTCTGCAGTTAATGTTTGCCAGCCTTCCCAGCTAACATCTCTCGAAAAGTCAATTACACTTTCATTTCCGTTTGAGTCAGATATTTTAGCTCTTACCCAATGTCCTGTTTTATTTCCATAAACATCTAATTTAAGTTTTTTTGGTTTTCCTTCTATAGGCGCTGGTTTTACAAAATTAAGATAAGCCGCTTGTGTTTCATTAGAGTTATCAAAGTAATAACTCAAGCCCAAAGCATTTTGCCCATCAGAAACATATTTTTGCGACAAACCGGCAATACCTTTAATAGTAGAAGGATACGAAGAGAAATCAAGATACTCTACATTTTCAAATGAGTCAATAGCTTTTTCTTCCGTTCCCACACTCACTTTAACATAACATGTGTTTTGACCATAAGAACATTCAATATACCCCTCTCCTTTTTCTGTAGCGGTATAAACATTATTATTTATAGAACCAAATGAGGCGTTTAATTTAGCCATGTTATTAATATTAATGCTCTCCCCAGAATAAGTGTTGGCTATAACATTTATACTAACGCTCTCTCCAACATCAAGTGAAATATCAGAAACTTCCGCCGATATACTATTAATATCGTCAATACTAATATCGCTTTCAACAGTAATACCATTATAAAATACAGTAATTTTAGCTTTTTCAGCCGCTCCGTAAGTATAAACGTTACCATTAAAATATCCCGAGTTATCATCTGATGAGAATGTTACTTGTTCAATAGGCACATAAATACGGTGCATATTGTCATCATAACCCTCTACATTAAACGTAACTTGTCCACCCGCTATAGCTACATTAGAAGACGGAACAACATTCAAACTTGATACCTCACCAACAGCGCTGTTATCAAAAACACCAACGGCTGTCATAACAGCTCTTGCAACACCCTCGGCAGGAGAACTTACTATATTTACACTTTTTGTTAAAGGGTCTTTTACCGCCATTGTTGATGAACCGCCACCGTCAAGATTAATACCATAATAACAGCCTTCCTCAATTAATATTTGTATAGCCTCGTCAACATTAGCGCCAATACTTTTATTATTTCCGTTGCTTCTTTTTCCGTCAACAACAATAAGTTTTAAAGTTTTTTGGTCTTGAGAAAGACCTAAAAGTGTTCTTGGCTGGCGTCCCGCTGCCATTTCACCTATACTTTCAGGCTTAACACCGTTTTTAAGTATAACGCCGCCTCCAGATATTGCCGTTTTTATATTATTTAAATCGAGAGAAGAAGACATATTTATTTTAGCGCTTTGTCCAACAGCCAAATATTGAACATAAGCGTCAGCATATTCAGAGCTTAAAACAATAACATACCCATTTTCGGGAATATTTACTGTTTCTCCTTTTTGAGAAATGTATGTAATATGGTCATTTTCAACTTTTAATTTTACAAGCCCCTCAAATCTTGCATCAATAGCCGCTGTATTTTCGCCAATATTTTTGTCAATATACAAAGGATATACCATTTGAGTTATTTTGTTAATTCCTGTCAACTCAAAAAAATCTTTTCCTTCAACATTAAATAGCATAGTTGTTTTATAATAATCAAATAAAGCGTTTCCATTTTTGTCAACAAAATATGTTCCAAATTGGTTTGAGTCAATATTTTTATCAGTGTCTAAAGACATTATATTTCCATTTGCAACCTCTGGACCAAATGAAGAAGAGTATTTTCCAGTCATTCCAAAATAAGCGGAATTTACTCCCGCTACCGCTGAGTTATCCAAAACAAGTTTGTCGGTAGTCTCTCTTAAACCAATTTCTTTTTTAGATATTATAGGCGCTATTTCAATATTTTCATTGCTCAAATCAGCCGTAAGTACATGTATATCAAGCCAGCCTTCTTTTGTAAGCCTATTTTTAAATTTATAATCTATTCCCTTAGCCAAAACCTCATTTGTAACACTTTCATAAAGGCTTTGGGCTGCCACAGCCGGAACACAAAATACCGAAACCGACAAAATGGCAGACAGCAATAATTTTTTTAAAACCATTTTTATTCCTCCATTTATTTTATTGTATAGCCATTATTAAAACAAACTTATGTAAGTTACAAAATTAACCCCTATAATATTAGGCTTTTTTTAATTTCATATAATCATTTCCTTTTATAACACAATATATACATTATTTATAAGTATTACAATTAATAGCCTAAATTTGAGTTAAACCAAAATAAATCACCGGAAACAGCTTTTGCGGGCTTTTCCGGCTATAATCAATTTTA
>CATJUP010000010.1 GCA_949743655.1 uncultured Eubacteriales bacterium | reverse complement strand
TGAGTATTATAAGACTCTTTGACAATAACAATTTAAAATTATAAATTGGTTAAAAAGTTAATTTTGAATTTTTAAAGATTTTATAATAATACATATATAAGATTATATTCTTATAAAGAATTTGAAACAAAAGCTGAACAAAAAGTAAACGAAAGTGAAACAAAAAGTGAACAAAAAATAAACAAAATTAGTAAAAATATGTGTTATAATACTATTATAGAGATTTTTGAATATGAAAGCAAGCAAACTAACAGCCAGACGGCTGTTTTTTTGTTATAAAAAAGGAAGGTTCTTATGGAATTAGGAAAAATAGAGATAAGGAATGTGCCAATAGATGTATTAAATCCAGCGAAATACAACCCCAGAAAGGATTTAAGACCAGATGACATAGAATATAAAAAACTGGAGCGTTCTATAGATGAATTTGGATATTCAGACCCAATCATATGGAATGAGACAACTGGGAATATCGTTGGAGGTCATCAAAGATACAAGATTTTAAAAAATAAGGGCATTAAAAACATAACTGTAAGTGTAATACATATGGATGAGACAAACGAAAAAGCCTTTAATATCGCTCTTAACAAAATATCCGGTCAATGGGATGAGGAAAAATTAAGCGCGCTTATAGCTGATTTGCAAAAACAAAACTTTGATGTGGATATAACAGGTTTTGACACGGGTGAGATAGATATTTTATTGAGTAATGTATTTGACGATGAAGTGAAAGAGGACGAATTTAATGTTGAGTGTGAACTTGAAAAACCAGCGTTTACTGTTTTAGGTGATATTTGGACATTAGGAAGACACAGACTGATTTGTGGTGACAGCGTAAAAGAGGAAACATATACACTTCTTATGGATGATAAAAAAGCTAACCTTGTAGTTACAGACCCGCCTTATAACGTAAACTATGAAGGCTTAGCGGGAAAAATAAAAAACGACAACATGCAAACTGACAAATTTTATAAATTCCTGTATGACGCTTTTGTTAACATGGAAAAGGTTATGGCTGACGACGCGAGCATATATGTTTTTCATGCCGACACGGAAGGTTTAAATTTTAGAAAAGCTTTTAATGACGCAGGATTTTATCTTTCGGGAACATGTATATGGAAAAAACAATCATTAGTATTAGGGCGTTCTCCTTATCAATGGCAGCATGAACCTGTACTGTTTGGCTGGAAGAAAAAAGGAAAGCACATATGGTACACAGGAAGAAAAGAGTCTACCATATGGGAGTTTGATAAGCCGAATAAAAACGAAGACCACCCAACTATGAAACCTGTGCCTTTAATAGCGTATCCAATAAAAAACTCAAGTATGAGTAACTGCATAGTTCTTGACCCGTTTGGAGGAAGCGGGAGCACTCTTATAGCCTGTGAACAAACAAACCGCGTATGTTTTACTATTGAATTAGACGAAAAGTTTTGTGATGTAATTATAAAGAGGTATATTGAGTTAAAAGGTTCTTCTGAAGGCGTGTACTTACTGCGAAATGGTAAAAAAATTAGGTTTGATGAGTTAGAGACATATGAAAATAAATAATGATAATGAATTAGCTTTTATAAAATCTTTTTAACATAATAGTGTTTTTTGTTTGAAAGTAACTGCTTACTGTAACTGTGTTGTGTGTTATACACATTCTAAAGAACGTTTTATTGTGGCGTTTTTTCTTATATAACGCTTGCTCTTTCTTCAATTTAGAGTGATTAATACATTACCTAAAAATGAAGAAGGAGAAAAAATGGATATTGAATTTAATGTAAAAGAAGAATGGAAAGCATTAGAGAGAATAATGAGGGATGTTGAAAGTCAACTTGAGCATCTAAATTTAGAGCTTAAGATGTTTGGTATGCTTAACAATAATGTTAAAACAGAAGAAAGTATAAATAATAATATTTTGAAACTTTCAGCCTCGTGTTATTGTTTTAAAGGAAAGAAACCAGTGGCTGTTATATTTCCAGACGGAAGAAGGGTAAGTGTAGCCACATGGAAAAAGGCGGCGGAAGTTATACTAAAAGACTGCGCAAATATGCCATCTTCATGTGAACGATTAATTGAGAACAGGGATAAAATAATGGGGAGAAAATGTTTAATACTTGGAAGCAGTCCAAAAGGCATGAATACTCCTTTGGAAATCGGAAACGCTCTTTTTATGGAAGCGCAGTTTGATACAAAAACTTTGATTTATGTGCTGACACAAAGGATACTTAAACCAACCGGATATGACTATGGCAAAATTTTAATTGAGTTAAGCGTATAGACTAAACTAACAATACCTACAATGGATATTTGTTAGATTTATTATATTAATTAACTTGCTATTATCCTCTTTTAGAGCGAATATGTGTACTACCAAAAGGAAAACACACAAAAATGGAGGATATAAAAATGAAAAATATTTTTGAGGAAATATATGGAAAGGCACAGGAATTAAAGAAAGCGTACGACACAGCGGAATGCGAAACGGCTAAAGAAAATATAGAAACAGAGTATCAAAAATTAATGAACGAGATTAGCGGGTTTGAAACCTCATTTATTAACATTTGGGAAGCGTACGAAGAGAGCAAAAATAAAGGAAACGAGTATATTGACTTGTGTGACATTATTTGGGATAAAGATATAGAGGATGTCATTGTTTGCCTTAAAGAGAATGGTATAAGATATTTTACATTTTCATCAACTTGGAGTGGAGCGGTTGAAACAGCGTGGCTTTTTACAAAAAATGGCTGTCTTCTTAAGGGAATGGTTGAAATAAAAGGAAATCACAGAGATTTTAAAACAGGAGAGTATGAAAAACAACATGCCTTCCTTTTTAGAATAAACTAATTAAAACGAGAGAGCCGCAAGGCTCTCTTAGCAGTAAAATAAGTTTTTGTACATATATTTGTGTATTTTATTTAACGTAATTAACTTGCTATTATTGTCTTTTAGAGCGAATATGTGTACTGCCAAAAGAAAAAACGTAAAAGCGAGAGGTACACATAATGAACGAGAGAATAAAAAAACAAATAAGTGAAATGAAAAAACAGACAATAGGTGTTGAGG
>CATJUP010000009.1 GCA_949743655.1 uncultured Eubacteriales bacterium | reverse complement strand
TTGCTCCAACGAAAGTTAATATTGGTATAAACCTGTTATCTATATATCAAATGCCAAAATTGTACAGTTGACTATATTTAATCGATTATATACGTACTACATTCGCAGCCTGTGGTCCTTTAGCGCCTTGAACAACTTCAAACTCTACCTGTTGACCTTCTTCAAGTGTTTTGGAGCCATCAGCTTGGATTGCTGAAAAGTGAACGAATACATCGTCTTCGCCCTCAACAGATATAAATCCAAAACCTTTTTCTGCGTTGAACCACTTTACTGTACCTTTTTTCATTTAAAAATCCTCCTACCATAAAAACAAAATATTAAATTGAACAAATAAAAGAATAGCACAATTTCCAAAGAGTGTCAACAGTTTATTTTGTTTTTTTAAAATTATTTAGTTATCTTTAACAACCATATAATTCGTCTTTTATTAATTTTTGACATGTTATAGCATTTTTAGCCAGTTCATCACAACGTTCATTTTCTATATTGCCCGCATGTCCTTTTACCCATACAAACTCAACATTATGAACTTTTAATAAATCGTATAACCTTTTCCACAAATCCAAGTTTAAAACTTTTTGGTTTTTTGCTCTAAACCAATTATTATTTTTCCATTTTTCAAGCCAGCCTTTATTAATAGCCTCAGTAACATATTTTGAATCACTGTGCAGTTTTACACTGCAAGGCTCTTTAAGAAGTGATAAAGCCTCTATAACTGATAAAATCTCCATACGGTTATTTGTTGTAAGCTCAAATCCTCTTGATATTTCTTTTCTGTGACCATTATAAATAAGCACAGCCCCATATCCGCCTTTTCCAGGATTTCCAAAACAAGCCCCGTCAGTATATATATCAACAGCTTTCATTGTCATCCTCCATACGGCACAAAAAGTCAGCTAAATACATGTCTTCAATGGTTGTTATTTTTATGTTGTTATAATCCCCCATAACAATTTTAACTTTTTTACCACTAATCTCAAGCACAGAGGCATCATCTGTAACAAAACACTCCTCATCTAAAGCGTCATATGCTTTTTTAATTATATCATACTTAAATATTTGAGGTGTTTGTACAGCCCATAAACTATCTCTATTTAATGTGGAGCTTACAAAACTATCTTTATCAACCACTTTAACTGTGTCTTTAACAGGAACAGCCGGAATACAAGCGCCATATTTTTTAGCACATTCGTATATTTTTAATATGCCGCTTTTAGTAATAAATGGTCTTACAGCGTCATGTATTATAATATAATCACATTTATTAATAGTTTTAAGAGCGTTTCTTACCGAGTCAACACGCTCTTTACCTCCCTCAGCAATACTAAAATATGTATTTAAACAATATTTTTTAGCTATACTTTCGCACTCTTTTATATTGTCTTTGGGTGCTACTATTATTATATTGTTTATAATACCGCATAAATCAAATTTTTTTATTGTTCTTGCCAATATAGGCATGCCATACAATTCCAAAAATTGTTTTTTTACGCTTTTGCCCATTCTTTTGCCGCTTCCAGCAGCCATTATAAGGCAGCAGTTATTTTCCATATGCTTTTAATCCTTCTTTTTACCAAAAATCATTCTTCCAGCCGCCGTTTGAAGTACGCTTGTTACAATAACGTCTATTGTTTCGCCTATAAACTTATTTCCGCCGTCTATAACAATCATTGTTCCGTCATTTAAATAAGCTATGCCTTGACCATATTCTTTACCGCTTTTTATAATTGTTACTTTCATTTCTTCTCCCGGTAAAACTACAGGTTTTATAGCGTTTGATAACTCATTTATATTAAGCACCTTAACACCTTGAAATTCGGCGACTTTATTAAGATTAAAATCATTTGTAACAACAAACGCGTCAAGTTTTTCAGCCATTTTTAAAAGTTTTGAGTCAACTTCCATAACCTCTTTAATGTTATAGTCAACTATCTCAACGCTTACGGCAATTTGTTTTTGTATTTCATTAAGTATATCAAGCCCGCGTCTTCCGCGGTTTCTTTTAAGCGAGTCTGATGAGTCGGCAATATGTCTTAATTCCTCAAGCACAAAATTTGGTATAATAATTTTACCCTCTATAAATCCAGTTTTAAGTAAATCAAGTATACGTCCGTCTATAATAACGCTTGTGTCAAGTATTTTAGGTTTGCCATATGTAACGTTTTTGCTAAATCCCTTAGCTCCTTCCATAAAAGAGCCAAAGCCGCCAATTTCATCTTTTTTACTCCTTGCAACTCTATAGCCTAAAACTCCAAATATAATATTTAATATAATAATTATACAAGAACCTATAATATCGTATTTACTTACAGCTATACCTATGAGGTTAGCTATTATAAGCCCAAGCATTATGCCAAAAACACTTGTAAGCAGTTCTTTAAGGCTCATTTTTGAAAGTTTAGCAGCTGTTCTATCCATCATGCTTATAATAGCGTTACTTATAATATGCGCAAACATGAAAAAAAACACAATACCAATAACAATACCCATAATTATACAGGCATAATACGGTAATATATCACCTATTTTATCATAGTTTATATTATATATCTCCTGCAATATAACACATACTATTATTGTAAAAATAACGCTTTCTATAATTTCAAAACATCGTTTTATTTTTTACTACCTCCTTTACTGCATTTTTGTAATAATAATATCAGTAAAATAATTCTTTAGCAAGATATTCCTCGGCTTTATCTTTTTCTATTTTCTTTGAAAAAACGACTTCACTCAATACAATCTGTTTAGCATTGTTATACATCTTTTTTTCAGCACCCGAAAGACCCCTTTGCCTTTCTCTAAGACAAAGACTTCTGGCAACCTCTGCCACAGCGCTTATTTTTCCAGTACGTATTTTCTCAAGATTTTCTTTGTATCTTATATTCCAGTTATTTTGAATAACACCACTTGAAGAAATTGCGCCCTTTATAGCCTCGTTTATCTCATTTTCACTTGATACTGGACGTATACCTATTAGCTCGGCTTTTGACACACCAACTTTTATTTT
>CATJUP010000008.1 GCA_949743655.1 uncultured Eubacteriales bacterium | reverse complement strand
GAAAGTGAGAATATGCGAATTGCAAGAAACAAAAACAGTATATGGTTTGGTTGTAGTGGTCAAATAGATAAAGAACAGCAAAAACAATGGTATAAAAATTATATTAACAAAGAAACAGAATATATGTTTTCAATATTTCACAAACAAACTGGTGCTTGGATAGGTGCCGTTGGTATTTATGATTTAAATTCAAGCAATTTTGGTTATGTAGGAGAATTTGGAAGACTTATAATTGATGCTGATTTGAAGCCTGAAAAGGGGCTTGGAATTGACGCTACAATTTGTATGTGTCAAATAGGATTTGAAATACTTAAAATGGAAAAAATATCACTCATGGTTTTTAGCGATAATATGTCTGCTAAAACCACATATTTAAATGCCGGATTTAAAATTATTGATGTACAAAAAAATACTGAAACAAGAAATAATATATTTATGGAATTAAAAAAAGAGGATTTTAAATTTATAAATGCACATGATTTTACAGAAAAGAATTAAATTGGGTTTATGAGATTTTTGTTGATATTTAAATAGAATTTGTATTAGGGTGAGAGTTATGTTTGTTGACAGAGCCAAAATTCATATAAAAGGCGGAAAAGGCGGAAATGGAGCAGTTTCATTTTATCGTGCTAAATATATAAGCCATGGCGGTCCTGACGGCGGAGACGGCGGAAAAGGCGGTGACGTTATATTTGAGGGCAGCGACAATATGAATACGCTTGTGGATTTTAGATTTAAAAGACACTTTACAGCCGAAAACGGCATTGATGGTGGAAAAAGAAATTGTACTGGTCCTGACGGAAAAACGGTTATAATAAAAGTACCTGTTGGTACTGTTATAAAAGAAGCTGTAAGTGGTAAAGTAATGGCTGATATTACAAGTAATGGCGAAAGAAAAGTTATTATAAAAGGCGGAAGAGGTGGAAGAGGAAATCAGCATTTTGCCACAGCAACAAGACAAGCGCCAAGATATGCCGAAAACGGCAAACCAAGCAAAGAATATGACATTATACTTGAGTTAAAAACAATAGCGGATGTAGGAATAATAGGGTTTCCTAATGTTGGAAAGAGCACATTATTATCTATGGTTACAAATGCCAACCCTAAAATAGCGGATTATCACTTTACAACTCTTTCGCCTAATTTGGGTGTTGTGCATTACAAAAAAGGTGAAAACTTTGTTATGGCGGATATACCTGGTATTGTTGAGGGCGCGAGCGAGGGAGTGGGTCTTGGACATGAGTTTTTAAGACATATTGAGAGAACAAAAGTATTTATACACGTTGTTGACGCAGCGGCTATAGAGGGTTTAGACCCTATAGAGAGCGTAAATAAAATAAATGCCGAGTTAAAAGCGTATAAACCGGACTTGCTTAAAAGACCGCAAATAATAGCCGCCAACAAAACAGATATACCGGAGGCTGAAGAAAATGTAAAACGACTTAAAGAGCATTTTGAGCCTTTGGGATATGAAGTTTATCCAATATCGGCGGCGTCTAATAAAGGGCTTGAGTTTGTTATAGAGGCTGTTGCTAAAAAACTAAAAGATTATCCTGATGATATAGTTTTTGATGAGGATTTTGAAGAATATGATGAAGTTACGCCTGATAATGAAGAGTTTAAAATAGATATAGTTGATAAAAACTATTATGTTGTAACAGGTGTTGGCGTTGAAAAAATGATAGGCTACACAAATATAGATACAGAAAAAGGGTTTGCGTTTTTCCAAAAATACCTCCGAAATAGGGGCATAATAGATGCCCTTGAAGAAAAGGGGATTAAAGAAGGAGATACCGTTAAAATATATGATTTAGAATTTGAGTATTTTAAGTAACTCCTATTTGTAGTAAAACATATATAAAATACTATTAATAAAGTCGCTAATGTATTAGGAGGCTTTTGGTATGTTTGAAAGTATTAAAAATAAATTTTTTACACTTTCACCAGCTAAAATTATACTGTTAGGATATATAGCAATGATATTTGTAAGCGCTTTTATTTTGTGTATTCCAGTAATGTATAACGAAAATACAGCTTTTATAGATGCGCTTTTTACATCAACATCAGCTTTATGTGTTACAGGTCTTGTGGTTTTTGACACATGTACTCATTGGAGTGTTTTGGGGCAAATATTTATATTAATATTAATACAAATAGGCGGCATGGGTTTTGTAACATTGGCTGTAGCTATTATGAGACTTAATAATAAAAAAATGGATATTTACTCAAGAATATTAATGAAAAGCTCAATATCTGCGCCTTATGTGGGCGGAATGATGAAAACAGCTATGTTTATAACTATTGGCACAATTATTGTTGAGGCAATAGGGGCTTTTTTGTTAAGTTTTGTTTTTTGCGGTGAGTTTGGTTTTGCTAAAGGTATTTGGTATTCTATTTTTCATAGTGTATCGGCTTTTTGTAACGCTGGGTTTGATATTACGGGAAATTCACTTGTGCCTTATAGAGAAAGTTTTTATGTGAATATAGTTATAGCCATACTTATAATAATAGGCGGCTTGGGCTTTTTTGTATGGAAAGATATTATTAAAAATAAATTTAAATTTAAAAATTACAGCTTTAATAGCAAATTAGTTATAACAACAACTTTAGCTTTAATATTTTTTGGAACTTTAGCTATATTTATTTTTGAGTTTAATGGGGAAATGCTTAAATATACCGAGCACAAATTTTTAGCATCGTTTTTTCAATCAGTAACATCAAGAACAGCAGGATTTAATACAGCGGATTTAACTTATATGACAGAAATTGGTATGTTTATAACTATAATTCTTATGATTATAGGAGGTTCTTCAAGTTCAACAGCCGGCGGTATAAAAACAACTACATTTGCTGTTATTATGCTTAGTGTTTTTAATGTGTCGAGGAATAAAAAATATGTTTATGCTTTTGGAAGGCGTATTGAACAAG
>CATJUP010000007.1 GCA_949743655.1 uncultured Eubacteriales bacterium | reverse complement strand
GTAAAGACAAAAATGAAAAAGTTATAAGTGGGATTAAGAGAATATCAAAGCCAGGTCTTAGAGTTTTTGCTGGAAAAGAAGAACTTCCTAAAGTTCTTGGCGGGCTTGGAATAGCTATTATATCAACAAGCAAAGGCATTATGACTGATAAAGAAGCAAGAAAATTGGGAATTGGCGGAGAAGTAGTAGCTTTTGTTTGGTAAGTTATTATATATTTGGAGGTGCAGAACATGTCAAGAATTGGCAGATTACCAATTACTATACCTGCCGGTGTTGACGTTAAAATAGGCGAGGGAAACCTTGTAACTGTTAAAGGACCTAAAGGTACTTTAGAACGTAAATTATCGGCTGACATGAATATCGCAATTGAAAATGGTCAAATTACGGTTTCAAGACCAAATGACCTTAAAAAGTTTAGAGCCTTACATGGATTGACAAGAACGCTTATATTCAACATGGTTGAGGGCGTTACAAATGGATATGAAAAAATACTTGAGATAAATGGTGTTAGTTACAGGGCGGCTAAACAAGGTAAAAAACTTGTTCTTACACTTGGTTATTCTCATCTTGTAGAAATGTTTGACCCTGACGGAATTGAGACAGTTCTTGAAGGACAAAACAAAATTATTGTTAAAGGAATTGACAAAGAGAAAGTTGGACAATTCGCTGCTGAGATAAGAACAAAACGTCCACCAGAGCCATATAAAGGCAAAGGTATTAAATATAATTATGAGCATATCAGACGTAAAGTTGGTAAGACCGGTAAGAAGTAATTAAATACTTATATCGGAAAGTGACTGATTTGTAGAAAGGTGTGAAATCACATGATTACTAAGCCATCACGCGCGGCTGCCCGTATTAAACGTCATTACAGAATACGTAATAAAGTAAGCGGAACAGCACAGTGCCCAAGACTGGCAGTTTTTAGATCAAATAAACATATGTACGCTCAACTTATTGATGATACAGTTGGCAATACTATAGCCGCAGCATCAACAGTAGAGAGTGATATAGCAAGTAAACTTGAGGCTACATCAAATATTGATGCCGCTAAAGCTGTAGGCGAGGCTATAGCTAAAAAAGATATAGAAAAAGGTATAAATGAAGTAGTATTCGATCGTGGCGGATATGTTTACCACGGAAAAGTAAAGGCATTAGCAGACGCGGCTCGTGAAGCTGGTTTGCAATTCTAAGCGAGGAGGTATTTACGTTGAGAAAGATTGACCCAAGTACACTTGACCTTAAAGACAATGTAGTAACAATAAACCGTGTTACTAAAGTTGTTAAGGGAGGTCGTACATTTAGATTTGCGGCGCTTGTTGTTGTAGGCGACGGAAATGGTCATGTTGGTTGCGGTATTGGCAAAGCGGCGGAAATCCCTGACGCTATACGCAAAGGCAAAGAAGACGCTATGAAAAACATAATTTATGTTGAAAGAAATGATGTAGATAGCCTTTACCATGGTACAACAGGAACATTTGGAAGTGCAAGCGTAAAACTTATGCCAGCTGCTGAAGGTACAGGCGTTATAGCAGGTGGTCCAGCACGTGCCGTTTTAGAGCTTGCAGGAATTAGGAATATAAGAACAAAATCATTAGGTTCAAATAACAAAAGAAACGTAGTAAGCGCTACAATAGCTGGTTTAGCTAACATTACAACACCAGAAAAAGTAGCTAAATTACGCGGAAAAACTGTTGAAGAAATTTTAGGCTGAGGAGGAATTTAAAGTGGCTGAAATCAAAATCACATTAGTGAAATCGACTATCGGTGCAATTCCGAAGCATAAAAAAACTGTTCAGGCTTTAGGACTGAGAAAATTAAACTCATCAGTTATTCAGCAGGACAATGCCGCTATGAGGGGTATGGTTAAACAGGTTAGCCACCTTGTAAAGGTAGAGGAAATTTGATTTTAAGGAGGTGCGCGGCAAATGAATTTAGGTGAATTAAGACCAGCGGAAGGCTCAAACCGTAAATCTTGGAGAAAAGGTAGAGGTCATGCCTCCGGTAACGGTAAAACAGCCGGAAGAGGTCACAAAGGACAGGGAGCGCGTTCTGGTTCTGGCGGAAAAACAGGTTTTGAAGGCGGACAGATGCCTCTTTACAGAAGACTTCCTAAAAGAGGTTTTACTTGCAGAAACTCTAAAGAAATAGTTGGTATTAATGTAGATAAACTTAATGTATTTGACAATGACGCGATTGTTGATTTACAAGCATTAATTGAAGCAGGTATTGTTAAAAACCCAAGAGATGGAGTAAAAATACTTGGGGTTGGAGAGCTTGAGAAAAAACTTACAGTCAAAATTAATTATTTTAGTAAAACAGCTATACAAAAGATTGAAGCGGCAGGCGGAAAAGCTGAGGTGATCTAATTGTTTAGATTGTTTGTAAACGCGTGGAAAGTAAAAGAAATTAGAAATAAAATACTTTACACGCTTGTAATACTTGCTATAATAAGATTAGGCGCACATATAGCCCTTCCAGGTATAAGTGTAGCAGCTATACAGGCAGCACAAAGCACAATGGGTACAGGAACGCTTTATAATATTATAGCTGGTGGTTATAATTCCAGGTGGTCAATATTCTCTATGGGTATAGGACCATATATCAACGCTTCTATTATAATGCAGTTGCTTACTGTGGCTATACCGGCGTTGGAGCAAATGTCAAAAGAAGGCGAGGAAGGTAGAAGAAAAATATCATCGTATACGCGTTATCTTACAGTTGTATTGTCTATAATACAAGCTATAGGAATAACTATGATTTACAGAAATATGTTTTCTTCTCCAAGTAAAATATTATTGGTATCATCTGTTATTACTCTTGTGGCAGGTTCAACCTTTATTATGTGGCTTGCAGAACAAATTACAAACAAGGGTATTACAAATGGCTCGTCAATGATAATATTTATAAACATTGTGTCAAACC
>CATJUP010000006.1 GCA_949743655.1 uncultured Eubacteriales bacterium | reverse complement strand
CATGATAACAGGCTTGGTGTTCTGTTGGGCTATCGCCAAGCGGTAAGGCACAGGACTTTGACTCCTGCATTCGCTGGTTCGAATCCAGCTAGCCCAGCTCTTTAAATAAATATTGGGGTATCGCCAAGCGGTAAGGCAACGGATTCTGATTCCGTCATTCGCAGGTTCAAATCCTGCTACCCTAGGTTTGCCCAGATAGCTCAGTTGGTAGAGCAGAGGACTGAAAATCCTCGTGTCCTTGGTTCGATTCCGAGTCTGGGCATTAAAACAAAGTAATTACTTATTAAGTGATTGCTTTGTTTTTTTATTATTACTTTAGTAAATAACTTAGCTTACGCTGACTTTAATAACTACACACTAAGCAGATGAGATTAATGCTTTATGGCAAATAGTTTATAAAATAGTATTTACACAAAAATACAGAAGGAATAAAAATAATAAAAGGGCATGTGCTACCGAACCATATACATTTATTGGTGGAAATACTACCAAAAATTAGCATATCAAGTTTTAGGGGTACTTAAAAGGAAAAAGCGCAATTATGATATTTAGCAGACATGCAAATTTAAAATATAAACTTGGTAACAGGAGTTTTTTGGCAACAGGATATTATGTAAGCACGGTAGGATTAAATACAACAACTATACAAAAATATATAAGGAAATAAGAAAAACAAGACAAAATAGAAGGTAGATTAATTACAAAGGGATATGAAACCATTTTAAGGATAGTAGATAATTATATCACAAAGGTTTGAATGAAGTAAAAGTCAGCGTCTTTTAGACGTGCTTGTGATTTAAGCGTAAAAAAGCCTCTATAATACTATAAATATGAGTTTGGCGGACACATCAAAAATTATAATAGAGGTTTTAAACAAAATTAAAAACGAAATAGAACAAAAAGTATATTTAAATTACAAAAGTAAAAATAATATAAGTATAAACGTGACCAAAGCGTATACATATGTTAGTAAGTATTTCATATTACATGAGTTTAACACAATTTTTGGGAATACTTAAGAGTAAAAGTGCATTGATGATATTTGACAGGATGTGAATTTAAAATATAAATATGGAAACAGAATTTTTTGGTGCAGCGGATATTACATGGACACTGTAGGAAAGAATGAAAAAAGATAAAAGAATATGTATAAAATCAATTAGAAGAATATTATATAAAAGAACATATAACATTAAAAGAGCATATAGACTCGTAATGTTAATTTAATATTTATAGATTTATAACTTATTTAATTAAAAAGACTTGTAAAAATATTTTAGTATTGACTTGTGTAATTTTTGGATATACAATAACTTTATTAATTATTATAATTTAGAAAGGTGTGTTTTAAATGTTAAAATTTACATCAACTGAGCATGCTCCTTCAGCTATAGGTCCATATTCACAGGCTGTTGAGGCAAACGGATTTCTTTTTGCGTCTGGACAAGTAGCGCTTATGCCAGGTACAGGTGAAGTAGTTGGTACTACTATACAAGAACAGGCTGAAAGAGTATGCCAAAATATTAAAGGTATATTAGATGCTAATGGACTTACTTTTGAAGATGTAGTTAAAACTACTTGTTTTCTTGCAGACATGGCAGATTTTGCAGCATTTAATGAAATATATGGTAAATATTTTGTAAGCAAACCAGCTCGTTCATGTGTAGCAGTTAAAGAACTTCCTAAAAAGCTTTTATGTGAAGTTGAGATTATAGCAGTTAAAAACTAATTAGATTATCAAATAAAAAAGGTTGTCGCTACATTTAAGCTACAGCCTTTTTTATTTTTCAGCATACTAATCTTTTTTAGATATATTTCTTATGTGCATATACACAGTGTTTTTTGATATACCCATCATATTGGCTATTTTAACAACTGAATCTTTAAAATTAAATATTCCTTTATCATTAAGTATACATATAATTTCTTTATTTTTATTTGATGTGGTTATATTTCTGTCGTTGTAAACAATGTCTGATGCTTCTTTAAGTGATACTTTAAATAATTCATCTACATCTTCAACAAAACTTTCAGCAAAAACTGTATTGTGGTTTTCTGATGTATTAAAGTTAAAGTTCTCTAATAAGTCCGAAATAGGTATATTTAGATAAAAATTTATACACAAAAGACCTATTATATATCCTTTTTCTCCTGTAATAGCTATTGAGCAGCTTTTAAGAGGTATGCCGTCCATAGTTTTGTTAAAATATGCCATATGCCTTTTTGACTCATTTTCGCTTAAACTTTTAATCATAGAAAGACCTAAGTCAGTTATAGGTGAACCCTCTTTTCTGCCTGTATGCTGACCATTTATAATTTTTATTACTGAATGTTCAAGATTATCAAGACTGTGTATTACTATTTCACAGCCGTCACCTAAATACTCAGCTAATCCTTCAGCGAGTATTTTATATGAGTTTAAAATAGCATAGTCTGTTTTTGATAAAGAAACTGGTTTTTGTTTCATAACTGTAGCCCCCTAAGCTAAATACCTAAAATATCAAATAAACTTTTTATTCAGTGGTTATATTTTTAGTATATACGAATTTTCAAAAATAGCAATATATTTTTTGTGGTTTATTAACAATTTTAATGTTATAATACGTGTATTGTATATAAATTTAATTAATTATTACTATATAAAATATATATATTATTATTCAGTATTATGTAAAAAGCTATATTGAAGTTTTGATAT
>CATJUP010000005.1 GCA_949743655.1 uncultured Eubacteriales bacterium | reverse complement strand
GCCTGATAGAAGCGGTGACAGTGATTTAAAAACATATTCTGATAATTATTGCAAAAGTGAGTGCTTTATTATAAACAGGCTTGACCGCCCTGTAGGCGGTATAGTTTTATTTGCCAAAAATAAAACTACAGCGGCGGATTTAACAAATTTATTAACAAATGGTAAAATTGAAAAATATTATATAGCAGTTGTGTGTGGAAGTATTCAGCAAAATGGAATATTTGAGGATTATATTGTTAAAAATTCAATTACAAACAGAGCTGTTATATCATCTCAAAAAAATAACAGAGCGAAAAAAGCAATGCTTGAGTTTGAGAAACTATCTGAAATAACAGACAGTGAATATGGAACACTTAGTATTGTAAAAATACATCTTTTAACGGGACGGCATCATCAAATAAGAGTGCAGTTTTCTCATAGGGACTTTCCTATTTGGGGTGATACAAAATATAATAGATTTTTTATAAACAAAAAAGGGTATTTTAATATAGCGCTTTGGTCGTATTGTATTAAATTTAAATACAAAAGTAAATACTATGAAATAAAATTAAAGCCAGAAGGCAGCGTATTTGATAAATTTTAGTTGTTTAAAATATTTTAATATAGTAGTGACAAAATTTATTTTTGTGTTATAATATAATAAACCCAAATATAAATAAAGGGTGTCATTTGACATCCTTTTAGTTTTAAAAATTATTAGCAGTCAGCTCTTTTAGTGGCTGACAAATATTTTGGAATTTTGTTTTAAATTAAAGTAAATAATAAATCTAAATTTCGCTTACTTAGTAAGGAGGAAAAATTTATGAATATAGGGTTTACAAAAAAAGCACAGGATGTTATATCAATGGCGCAAAAAGCCGCCTCGGAGCTTGGTCATGATTATATAGGCACAGAACATATATTAATAGGTCTTATAGAGGTAAAAGATTCTGTATCAGCTAAGGCTATAGAAAGTCAGGACATTACTAAAAAAGACATTATAGAAAAAATAATATCAACAATAGGTATAAATACTGGTACAGGTATTCCTCAAGGATACACGCCCAGAGTAAAAAGAATAGTTGACAGAAGTTTACAGGCGGCACTTAACATGGGCACTAATTATGTTGGTACAGAACATATACTTATAGCGCTTTTAAATGAGAGTGACTGTATAGCCGTAAGAATACTTATTGTATTGGGTGTAAATATACAAAGGCTTTATGAGGAAATCATGGAGTTGTTGGGAGAAGGTGAAAGAGGTCAAAGAGCAAATAGTATGGAGCAAGGAGTACAGGAGAGCCAAAACGATTCAACAACACCTACACTTGATAAATACAGCAGAGATTTTACAAAATTAGCTTATGAAAAACGTTTTGACCCAATAATAGGAAGAGAAAGAGAAATTGAAAGAGTTATACAAATTTTAAGCAGACGCTCTAAAAACAATCCTTGTCTTGTTGGTGACCCAGGTGTTGGAAAAACAGCCATTGCCGAGGGACTTGCTGCTAAAATATCTCAAGGTGATATTCCTGAAACATTAAAAGACAAAAGAATAGTTTGTCTTGACCTTTCTGCTATGGTAGCTGGCTCTAAATACAGGGGCGAGTTTGAAGAAAGAATGAAAAATGTTTTGGAGGAAGTACGAAAAGATAAAAAGGTTATACTTTTTGTTGATGAAATTCATACTATTATAGGCGCTGGAGGAGCTGAAGGCGCTATTGACGCGTCAAATATACTTAAACCTTCACTTTCAAGGGGTGAAATACAGCTTATAGGCGCTACCACAATGGATGAGTACAGAAAATATATAGAAAAAGACGCCGCGCTTGAAAGACGTTTTCAACCTGTAAAAGTAGATGAACCTAATGAGGAAGAGGCAATACAAATGCTTATTGGAATAAGAGATAAATATGAGGCTCACCATAATGTAAAAATAACTGACGAGGCAATAAGCTCGGCTGTAAAAATGAGTGTTAGGTATATAAGCGACAGATTTCTTCCTGATAAGGCTATAGACCTTATTGATGAAGCAGCGTCAAAAGTGAGACTTACATCTTACAAAACGCCTGCTGAGGTTAAAGAGCTTGAGGATAAAATAAATTCTCTTGAAAAAGAGAAAGAAGAAGCAGTTAAAACAGAAGACTTTGAAAAAGCTGCATCGGTTAAAAAAGAGCAAAGTGATATAAGACAAAAACTTGAGGAGATAAAAAAAGATTTTAAACCTTCGGGCGGACATTTTAGAAAAGTTGTAACACCAGATGATATAGCCGATGTTATAGCCGGCTGGACAGGTATACCTGTTAAGAGCATACAACAGGAAGAGACTCAAAGGCTTTTGGAACTTGAGAATGTTCTTCATAAAAGAGTTATAGGTCAAAATGAGGCGGTAAATGCTGTTGCTAAAGCTATAAGGCGCGGAAGAGTGGGGCTTAAAGACCCTAAACGCCCAATAGGTTCATTTTTGTTTTTAGGTCCTACAGGTGTTGGAAAAACAGAGCTTTCAAAAGCTCTTGCCGAAGCTCTTTTTGGGGATGAGAATTCTATTATAAGAATTGATATGTCGGAGTATATGGAAAATTACAGTGTGTCTAAAATAATCGGTTCGGCGCCTGGTTATGTTGGGTATGAGGAAGGCGGTCAGTTAAGCGAAAAAGTAAGAAGAAAGCCTTATTCT
>CATJUP010000004.1 GCA_949743655.1 uncultured Eubacteriales bacterium | reverse complement strand
CTGTGCTGAGCCAGGCATTCGCTCTTTTTATTACGGCTGCGCACAATGACAATTAATGCCCTCCGGATTAAACAGATAACAGCTTCCAGCTTTTCCAAAAGGCTTTCCTTACAGACTTTCTAACCATTGGTGCGGTAGTCGATTTTATCAGATATTTCCTGATAGCGGTTATTTTTCTTTGCGGACGAAAGCAGGTTGAAGCCAACCGGCACAAAACTATAGCCGCCAGACCATCCCAGCGTAAGCATGGTAAATCCTTTCTAAAAATTTATATTTATTATACCTATTTATACAGCAAAGGACAAGACCAAAATATCCCTCATCCTAAGATACCATATAATCAGCTTTCGCGCAACGATTTGCTCAATGTGAAAAAACTAATTGCATTTTCAGCTGATTTTTAGTATTATATAAATGTCATTTTGCATTTCTTGAAAAGAACGCATCAAAATAAACTAAAGATTTGTTTTTCAGATACTATAAAATAAGTATAGACGATAGCGAGGTGTAGTATGCATTATAAACTTGAGACGTACATAAATGACGCAAGAAATTTTCAAAAACATGGCCAATATGATTTTGCAATAGATTTTCTTTTGAAAGCAAAAAATTTGGATCATAAACATAAATATGAAGCAGAAATTGAAAAATTGCTTAGTTTTAATCACAGAAAACTCAGAGAATTTGAACAAGCGTTAATCCATATAAACAATGCCATTCATATAAATTCTAAGGAGGCTAACGATATATCAAAAAAGGAATATGCGATTTGCCTAATGAACAAAGGTATAATATTTGAAGAACTAAAGCAAGAAAATAAAGTTTTGGAATGTTATCTGCCTGCTTTGAAGATTTTTATTAATTTATTTGATTCAGACTCAAATAATTATGGACTAATAATAAATACACTGATAACAATTGGCATGTTTTATTATAAACAAGAAAACTATTCAATAGCAAGAGAATACTTCGAAAAATCACTTCCCTATTTTGAGTCTAACAGGGACTCCGATAGACGATATATAACAATAACTAATATTTTAAAAACAATAAAAGAAAAATTTGGTTTATCATAAGATCAGCATTTCTTCTTTGTATGATAATGGTTGTGGTGATCTTATGATACCAAAGATTAGATGCTGTTTTAATGTCAATACACCAGTTTTATTGGTGGGAAAGTTGAGATATATAATAAAGCTACGCCTATAATTGCAGTAAAATGGGGATGGCAGTTAAATTATAGAAATATCTAAAGTATATTACGGAGAAATCATATGAAAACACAGTATAAAGTAACCCTAAAAGATATAATTCTTACTGCTGTTTATTTGGGATTGATTATCATAAATATTATAAACTATTTTTGTAAAAATGGATTCGAAAATATAGGAACGGTAATTGAGGAAACACTCTTGATTATGCTTGCTTTTGTAACTTTGGTCGATATAGCTTCTTATGCTAACTGGAGTATATTTGTTCCAGATTTTTTTGAATTTTTTAAAGAAAAAAACCATTTAAAAGATGTTCATGCCTATATTGAAACATATATAAAAGAAGATATTAATTTTTTGCAGGATTATAGTAATGAAAGAATTAGCTTTATAATGTCACAACTTGGCATTACTAAAAGCCAGCTAGATGAAATCAGATTGGAACTTATCAAAATGCGATGTATTCCGTTAAAAAGTTTAGATGATGCTAAGGAAAAAATTAAAAGTTTGGCCACCAGCGGCTATCCTATTATAATAGATCAGGATAAAATAGATAGCTCTAAAATTTGTTATACAAAAGTACAATATTATATAAATACTATGGATATTATGTTTATGCCCGACTATGCTAATGAGCTTTCCTCTATCTTGGTCTTTCTAATTAAGGAAAAAATAAAGGATATATCCAAAATTGACAAACTGATTATTCCCCATGATAGCAACTTTTTATTGGGCGTTGAAGTTGGTAAGAAACTAGGAAAATCTGTTGTAAAAATGCGCTACAGACAAGGTAAAATTGAAACTGAAAAAATCTGGGATGGAAATCTTAATATAACTGATAGAGTAATAATTATTCACGACGTGTTAGTAAGTGGGGAGCAAATTATAGATACAATTAATAAACTTCCCGAATCTTGTACTATATTGGGATTCTTTTGCCTTATTGTTAGAAAGGAATGGAACGGCAAAAAAACGTTAGCCAAAAAATCCTTCTCTTGCTATGAGGTTATTGAAATAGATGATGAAGATATTCGTAATTTAAGAAGATAAATTTAATTCATTTAGGCGTATTTTAAATTTAGTTGACAGAAAAGGAACATACAGTACACATTCATATTAAAATATAGTTAACACACGAAAACATCTATATTTTTTATTTAATGGAAATGTCCATATGTCCCTTAATGTATACTTAAGCACCTTCTGACTGGGGGATAAATAAAAGTATTACTATGGCCATTGAAAATCGACATTTTTAATGGCAATATTTTTCCATGTTAATGTTGGCGTTCACGGAAATCTTATTGTTTGATACTCAGCCGAGCATATATCCGGTATTTATATCAGTTAAAAGTACATCCACATTATTAAGCTTGGTATTGCTTAATACCGGATTATAG
>CATJUP010000003.1 GCA_949743655.1 uncultured Eubacteriales bacterium | reverse complement strand
TGGAGCGGATTGAGGAAATGACAGCCCTTATGGGAGGAGAAAGGGCAATCAAGTAATTTCTGCAAAATAGGACGCACATCTGGCGGAAAGCAACATTTTGGTACAAATCATGCTGAAACCGTTCATGTTGTTTATGATACAAACAAATCAGACTTAAAATTTATATTAAGCATGTATTTCAAAATAATAGACCCTACACTTGTAGACCAGCAAGGACCAGATATAGGTCCTCAATACCGAACAGGAATATATTATACTGATAAAAACGATGAGGAAATAATAAAAGAAGAACTTAAAAAACTTAAAAAACATTACCCTCACGACTTAATTGTTGTAGAATGTATGCCATTAAACAATTTTTACAAAGCCGAGGAGTATCATCAAAATTATCTTGACAAAAACCCGTGTGGTTATTGCCATATATCATACGACAAAATAAAAAAGGCTTTTAACACATATCCTATATTAGACTTTAGTATGGAACTTATAAAACCTGATGACGAGAAAATACAAAACGCACTTTCACATTTGTCTTATGATGTAACTCAAAACGCGGCTACAGAACCGCCTTTTAATAACGAGTATAACAATTTTTTTGATGAAGGTATATACGTTGACATAATAACAGGCGAACCGCTGTTTTTGTCAAAAGACAAATTTGAGTGTTCTTGCGGCTGGCCAAGTTTTTATAAACCAATAGATGAAAGAAGCATTATTTTAAAAAATGATAACTCTTTTAATATGGAACGTACAGAGGTTTTGTGTCGTTCGTCAGGCTCTCATTTAGGGCATGTTTTTAACGACATACCAGATCATAAAAGATACTGTATAAACTCAGCCGCGATAAAATTTATACCAAAAGACAGCCTGTCTCAAAATGGATACGATGAGTTATTAAAATTATTTTAACCAACATAGTTAAGCTACGTATGAACAAAAATACGAATAGTATTTGACTAAAATAAGTCCGCTGAAATATTGAACTATATTCAAATTTCAACGGACTTATTTTATACTTCCAATATTAATTGTATTTTTATATGTGCAAATTTTACATTATGTTTTTTAATACTACTATATTCAATTTTTAATATAAAAACTATATTTTAGGTATAGATTTTTGTATAAAAAAACGCTCAGTTTTTCTCTCAAAAACATTTGTCTTTTTGTAGGAAATTCATAAAAATATATTTTTTTTAGTTCAACTCTTTTTTTCGTCAAATTGATATGTTATAATGCTTTTAGTTTTTAAAAAATAGTTTAATTATTAAACAAATTAATCCTTAAATAAATTATCGGGAGGTTTTATATATGGCACCAAATTATATAGCTGAAAGAATAGGACGTTTAGGAACAGAATCTGCATTTGAGGTTTTGAGCAAAGCAAAAGCTCTTGAAGAAAAAGGTATGGATATAGTACATCTTGAAATTGGTCAACCCGATTTTAGCACTCCAGAGCATGTATCGAAAGTTGCCTGTGAGTCAATCAAAGACGGTGAGACAGGTTATACAGCATCTCAGGGTGAGTTATATTTGCGTGAGGCAATAGCTAAAAGATGTCGTGATTATGAAAACATAAACACAAACGCTGATGAGGTAGTTATTGTACCTGGCGGAAAACCAATAATGTTTTTTACAATGTTAGCACTTATAAATCCTGGCGATGAGGTTTTATATCCAAACCCTGGTTTTCCTATATATGAGTCTTGCATACGTTTTGCCGGCGGAGTACCTGTGCCTATGCCTATATTAATGGAAAACGACTTTAAAGTTGAACCTAAAACACTTAAATCGCTCATTACAGAAAAAACTAAACTTATAATAATAAATTCCCCTGGCAATCCTACAGGTGGTGTAATGGAAGAAAAAGACATACGTGCTATAGCAGACGTAATTAAAGATACAAATATATTTGTGCTTAGTGATGAGATTTACAGCAGACTTATATATAACGGCGTAAAACATTTTTCAATGGCATCTATACCAGAAATGAAAGAACGCACAATAGTACTCAACGGATTTTCAAAACCGTATGCTATGACTGGCTGGAGAATAGGCTATGGAATTATGAACAAAGAAATAGCCAAAGTTATGACACTTCTTATGGTAAACTCAAGCTCATGTGTTGCGGGCTTTACTCAAGAAGCGGCCAAAGCGGCTCTTGAAGGACCACAAAACTGTGTTGATGAAATGGCGGAGTCATATAAACATAGATTAGAATATTTTGTAAACGAGTTAAATAAAATTGACGGTATAAAATGCCTTATGCCAAAAGGTTCTTTCTATCTATTCCCAAGCATTAAAGGCACTGGTTTAAACGACAAAGAATTTGCTGACAGACTTTTAAAAGAAGCGGGCGTAGCTTGTCTTGCCGGAAGTTCTTTTGGAGAATACGGAAAAGGTCATTTGCGTTTGTCAGCGGCTACATCTTTTGAATGTTTGGAAGAAGCCATTGTAAGAATTAAAAAATTTATATCTAAAATAAAACTTGAAAAAACAGCATAATCCCCCCATTACGCTATAAAAAATTTATTTAAAAATCAACCACCATATATA
>CATJUP010000002.1 GCA_949743655.1 uncultured Eubacteriales bacterium | reverse complement strand
TAAAAAAGCCTGTCATGTCATAGTACAAATGTGCCGGTTTTAGTCTGTCGATTATGTCTCTCGCTTTTTTGGAGTATCCCAAACCGCTTATCCCCTTAAAAATAACACCAAAAGAGTATTTTGTTAAGTTTTCAATTATATTTACGTCTAACTCCGTACCCAAACTCACTATTGACTCTAATTTTTTAGGATTGATAGGACTTCTTGTTCTTATAACCGCCAAAAGAGCGTTTCGGCGCTGTTCAATAGTAAGAGCGTCATTGGGTGTTATTCCATATTCCTCTTCCCAATAAGGCAAAAGCCATGTTGCTGTTTGAGGTAAAACTTGCTCCAAATAATCATCTATCCAATTTACAATTAAATCCGTTTCTTCTCCTATTACCTCCATAAGCCAAAGTGCGGCATAAGCGTTGGCATATATTGGTGTTATGTAGTCAATGGCTCTTTGGGCTGACGGGCTTTTTAATATTTTTTGAATGTATTCACTTGTATATTTCATGTTCTAAAATCCACCCCATCGGTTTTAATAACAGGTATATAACCATTATTAATAATTATATTTTGGGTATCATTGTTCAAAAGCATATTGCTGTAATCATACACACCGTTTGTGTTTATAATAAGCGCCCCTATCTCGGAATATTTTATTATAGTATTTTCTTTCAAATAAATGTTTAATTTTTCCTCAAAATTACTTTTTACGGTCTCAACATTAAAATTTTCTCTCAAAATCAAATCAGCGCTTACCGAAATATTAATAGTTTTTGCTGGAACAACTGACAATACAGCATTTATTGGCGCTAATCTCTCATATGGCAAATCGAGGCGCATTATGTAATTGTAAACCGCATTACAAACTTCCTCACCGGCTGGCTGACCGTTTAAGTCAGTAAGCATAATAGTTATAATTCCGCTCTCATCGTTATTGGCTATAACATTGGCATTGCCCACTCCTTCAACTTCCATAGCCCAGCGCCTGTAATCGTAATAAGAACCTACAAAAGAATTATTCTGTGATATATCAAACTCAGCTATTCTTTGCCTTATACTGTCCTCCGTTTCCTCATCAAAACCGCCGTAAGCCGGATTTTTATTTTTTACCGACACTATTCCCTTTAAAGGCTTAACCATAAGTATTATTGTTTCGGCGGCTGTATTCCCGGTTTTGCCCAAAATCTCACATTCCAGAGCAATATCAACAACACCTGTTTCTGGTATTATGTTTTCATTCAGCGTATAAAACACAACGGCGGGGGTTTCTAAATCAGATGTTGTGGAAAACCTATATCCTTTTGGTATAACGGTTCCCTTAATTCCTTTTACGGTTAAAACAGCTCTTGAGCGTGTCGCCTCTCTTTTAAATATTCCTCTGTTTTCACCATGTCCCAAAAGAATATTGCCATACGAGTATTTGGGTATTATATTTTTAATAGCCTCAACAAGTACAAACTGTATAGCTCTTGCGTGTTCTATAGCCACTGGCGAAAACAAATCGCATATCCAACCATTATCCTCTTTACTTATGTTTTCTGGTAGTTTACTTAACATTCTCGAAAGTATGCTGTCATAGTCCTCATTCGCTAAAAATTCCGGCGTTTTAAATTCTTTTTCCATTTAATCACCTCACTTTCATAAGTTTAGCGTTTAAAACAGCGTCATCATCCCAAATACCGCTTACGGTAAGTTCCAAATCAACACTGTCAACACCCCATTTAAATTTAAAGTCATACACTCTAACAGTCCGGCTATATGGGTCAGCCAAAAGTGCCTCTGTAACAGTTTTTTGTATATAACTTTCACACAACGCTCTGTTATTTTGGGCAAACGCCTCCTCAAGCTCTACACCTGTTTGAGAGCCATATGCCATAAAAGCCCATCTTTGAGTATATATTGTTTTCAAACACCACTGAACCCATGAGTCATAAGGTGTGGCTGTTTTAATATCGCCTGTGTTACTTAGAACAAAGTCACCTTTCTCAAAATCAAAATACAAACTTGTCATTTGTCTGTTGTCTTTTTTTATCGTATCTTTTATACTCGGCACTTCAAACGCCGGATATAACTCCATTTTTATCACACTCCTTTTTGAGGGCGTTGTCTACGCTGTCGCTCCGGTCGGTTCTAAACGATAGTCCAATAGACGAACAGAGCCCGCACTTCTTTGCGATGCCCTTTCAGCAATTTCGCTGTCGCGAAATCCGGCTTCGCCGTCCGCACTTCTTTGCGGTGCTTAAAGTTTAGGGTCAATCCCTTAAAGAACGGGTGTAGGCAGCGCCCACGGTCTTAACCCAACACCTCTTTGGCATCCATAACAATGTCTATCACAACAGCGTCAACGCCCACCCACGCAACAAGCACTCTGTCGCCTGGCATAAGCCAGCGCATTTTTTTAGGTAAATATACATCGTGGTAATGCTTACCACAAACAATATTGCTTTCACCCTTGTTTCCATGCCCGTGAGGCGGTATTGTGTCCGGCGGATTATGATTGTTTGTGTCAC
>CATJUP010000001.1 GCA_949743655.1 uncultured Eubacteriales bacterium | reverse complement strand
TTAATGTAGAAACTAATATCAAAAAACAGAAAAAAATGAAAACAAACAAAATAGTGTGACAATAACGTGACAACTTATAAAACAAAAAGTTTATTAAAACTAAACATATTTACAGCAAAAAAATTCAAAAATAAATCCCCCAAAATGGGGTTATTTATATCATATTTACATTTTTAAGAAGCTCGCTTACTTCCTTATGTGTGTATATTTTTTCAGTTATATCGCCGGATGAATGGCCTATTATTTTCTTTAATGCCGTTTTGTTCATTCCGGCTGTGTCAGCCAGGCTTGCAAATGTATGGCGTCCGTCGTGCGGAAGATGTTTCATATTTAAGCTTTTCATAAGCTTGTCAAATTCTTTTCTGTATGAGCTATATGAAACTTTTTTGCCGTTGCTCTCAATTAAAAATGTTTGATTTGGATTGTACCGTTTTTTTATAAACGGCAAAACCTTGTTATTTATAGGGATAATTCTTGATTTGCCGGCTTCAGTTTTTAATCCTCCTGTCATATAATGTTCTTCAATGTGTACGTTTTCTGTATTTATTGATAGAAGCTCCGATGGCCTCATGCCGGAGTAAATCATTATAAGGACAGTATCGGCCCATGGGTGGGAGAACACAGCATTGAAAAGGGCTGATATTTCTTCTTGTGTAAAGGCTGTATGTATAGATGATTTTGTTTTGCTTTCAAGCTTTATAAATTCGGCATAGTTTTTTTGAACAATATCAAGTTCGGCAGCTATATTAAACATTTGATGTAGAAGTGCTTGAACATGCCTTTTAGACTGCTGTTCTGTGGGCATAGAGTCTATTATAGCCTGTAAATGATAAGTTTTTAAGTTTTTTATATGTTTGTTGTGTATGGGCTTTAAATGCTTATATGCGGCCTTATAGACGTATTGACCGCTTGTTGAAATTTTGTTAAACCGGCGTTCTTTGAAGATTGTCCATATATCCTCAATTGTAGTTGTCGATAAATCTGCATTATAAGGATTTTTGTTATATTCATTAAGCGCCTGGAAAGCTTCCTGCTGTGTAGCATAGTAACCGATATATTTGTACTGTGCTGTTTCAGGCTTCCAAATACGCACTCCATATGGTTTGCGGCGGCTTCCGGAAAGTTTTTGTATAGAGCCAAAGCCTTTTGGTAATCTTTTCATAAAAAAATCGCTCCTTTTCTAAAATTAGGTATAGAAAATAAAGCGGTTTTGTGCTATACTTAATATGATAGTTTTAGGTATAGCGATATACCGCTTTTTATTCTCCTGTGCTGGGAACACAGGGGAATTTTTTATTTATGGTTGACAAATAACAACTCATATCGTATAATTTTATTTGATAGATATACAAAACGTGACGTCGTTTGCGTTGGCCGCTTCAGTGCCTCGAATATGGAGCGGCTATTTTTTAATTATGAATATTTTTTCATTACAATAAATATCTTTTCTTTTTAATAAAATCATCAAATTGCTTTCTCACTTCTCTTTCTATTGGGTGTGTATTAAAAACATTTCGTTCATATAACAACGCCATTCTTTTTGCCCTAATTTCCGCCGATTTTTTACTTATATTGCACAATTTCATTATTTCATCAGGTCTATGTATATTTAAAGCTGCAAGAACAGTAGCAGGCATTGTTAGATCTCTTGCAAAAACATTAGCTTCAAGTTCTTGTAAATCTGTTTCACTATCTATTTCTGAGTTTCTGTAATGAACAATTAATATATTGTGGTTCAATATTCCATGTCCCAATTCATGAGCAACAGTAAATCTACGACGGTTTTGATTGTTTATTTTGTTGTTCAAATAAATTTGTTTTTCACCGTTGTTAGAGATAATAAAACCATCTCCAGCTAAAACATCTTCTTTGAACAACTGTGTCAAATTTGTATCAGAATATAGAGAAATTTTTATACCATAAAAATTAGCTATAGCATTTAGATCAACGGGCAATTCTCTTATTCCACATTTCAAAAGCACTTCCCAAGACATATTCCTTGCCTTTTTATAATTGTTATACATTTTACAACACCTCCTATTGTTATAGGAAGTATTGTAAAAGATTATAAAAAACAATACCTTAGTGGATTTATGGAATTTCATTGTTTTTGGCTCTGTTTGGAGCTTCATTCCCACTTTTTGCAAAAGCCTTGAGTTGTTCTTCAGTCAAAATTAGTTCTTTCTGTCCTCGGGCGGCTGTTGCTAAGTTGTAAGTTTTTTCCTTAGGTTTGACATCTAAAGGTTGAGTTTCAATTTCTGAAACAGCATTTATACGTTCAGTTTCCTTTTCAATTACTATGTCAACCATTTCTTTGCCATGAGTATCTAATTTATCATAATCAAGAGCTATTTTTTTGGCTTCATCTGATAATGATAAATTATTTTTAGGATTTGGTGTATCATCAAAGTCATCTAGTCTGCAACCGAGAACTTTGCATATAGATTGCAGAGTATCTAATTTAGGGTTTGTATTAACTCCTGATGTAATTTTATCGAGTGTGCTTA